>CAMDRY010000011.1 GCA_945906975.1 Bordetella parapertussis
GGCACGAGGTGCAACGATTGCTTGAGTGGGCGACCGGGATGGACCGGGTCGCGCAGATCGCCCATCCGGAGCGCATCCTGCCCGATGAGCAGGCCACGCGTGTCGCCGCGCTCATCGCTCGCCGGCTGGCGGGCGAACCTCTCGCCTATATGCTGGGTGAGCGTGAATTCTGGGGGCTAGCATTCAAGGTGGGACCGGCGGTACTGATCCCGCGGGCAGATACCGAACTGCTGGTGGAGCTTGCGCTCGAGCGCATCCCGCGGGAGGGTGCAACGCGGGTGCTGGATCTGGGTACTGGCAGCGGAGCAATTGCCGTGGCCATCGCCTTCGAGCGTCCCGACGCGATGGTGATCGGGGTTGATATTTCAGCCGGGGCTTTGTCGATTGCCACGGAAAATGCCGCGCGTCATGGCGCAAATATTCGGTTTGTTCAGAGCAACTGGTTTGAGGCACTTGCTGGCGGGGATCTTCACTCGGCAGGCAGATTTGAGATTATCGTGAGTAACCCGCCTTATATCGCCGATGGCGACCCGCACTTGCTGTGCGGTGATTTGCCGCGCGAGCCGCACAGCGCACTCGTCGCAGGCGCCGACGGGCTTACTGCGCTTCGCGCCATTGCCGCAAGGGCAAAGGCGCACCTTGTACCGGGCGGATGGCTCTTGCTGGAGCACGGTTTCGAGCAGGGGGCAGCCTGCTCGGATTTGCTGCTTGCTGCGGGTTTTACCGCTGTGCAAACTTGGCCGGATATAGCCGGATTGCCGCGCGTTACCGGTGGGCGGATTGACTGAGGGCCGACAGCGCGGTAGAATTCCCGACGATATTACTCAGGTATAGGGATTGCCTGGGTTCAGATTTTATTCAGCGATAGCAGGAGCCATTATGGATGCGCAGCAAACCATCAAGGAACAGGTAACCGGTCACCAAGTCGTGCTCTACATGAAAGGAACGCCGCAGTTCCCGCAGTGTGGTTTTTCCGCCAACGCCATTCAAATGCTCAAGGCGAGCGGCGCACAGGAGTTGTTCACGGTCAACGTACTGGAGAACCCGGACATTCGCCAAGGCATCAAGGAATACGCCAACTGGCCGACGATTCCCCAGCTTTACGTCAAGGGGGAGTTTGTCGGTGGCTCAGACATCATGAAAGAGATGTACCAGTCAGGCGAACTGCAAAAACTACTGCAAGGCTGAGTCGCATCCGAAGACTTGGCAGTTGGCCTTGACCGCGTCAAAGCGCGGTGAGGCGGGTGTTGGCGAGCGTCAGCCGCTCGACCAGATTGGCCATGAACGCACGTCAGAGCGATGCCGGCAGGGCTCGTAGGCGATCGCCAAGTCTTCTGTCCGGGGGGACGGTAATGCTGCGCGAGCCGCTCATTGTGGACGCATCGGCAGAGCCTTCGTTTCCTTCCTTGGGCAGGTAGGCCATTTCGCCGAAGCCTTCCCCTGGCGAAAGGACATTGAGTAGTTTTTTGCGCTTGGTGACTTTGACCTCACCCGACACCAAGATGCAAAAAAATCACCTCCGGCACCATCCCCAGTTTTTTACAAGCGGATACTTGCCGATTTGATCGATTCAGACTGCAAGGTCCCGTCGAGCATTTTTTACCGCCGCGAGCACTTGGGTCGGGGCTGTGCCGCCCGGATGATTGCGGCTGGCTACCGATCCCTCGAGCGAGAGGACGCCATAAACATCGTCTCCGACCAAAGGTGAAAACGCACGTAGTTCTTCGATCGGCAGTGTGGCCAGATCACAGGATTTTTGCTCGGCTGCGCGAACAGCGCGCGCCACAGCTTCGTGCGCGTCGCGGAATGGCAGGCCCTTCTTGACCAGATAGTCCGCCAGGTCCGTCGCCGTGGCATGGCCTTCGAGCGCGGCACGACGCATTGCGTCGGGCACCGCCTCTATGCCGGCGATAAGCTCAGCAAAAATCGCCAGCGTGTCGGTCAGGGTATCGACCGTGTCGAATAAGGGCTCCTTGTCCTCTTGATTGTCCTTATTGTAGGCAAGTGGCTGGCCCTTCATCAGGGTAATAAGTGCGACGAGGTGCCCTACGACGCGCGCTGTCTTGCCGCGCGCGAGTTCTGGGACGTCGGGGTTCTTTTTCTGCGGCATGATCGATGAGCCGGTGCAAAAGCGGTCCGGCAGACGGATGAAGCCGTAGCGCGGGCTTACCCATAGGATGAGCTCTTCGCAAAGCCGCGAAAGGTGCAGCATGATCAGGGATGCGCTGGCACAAAATTCGATGGCAAAATCGCGATCGGACACCGCATCTAGCGAGTTCGCGCAAATGCCCTCAAAGCCGAGCTCCTTGGCCACACGATCGCGATCGATGGGGAATGAAGTGCCGGCGAGGGCAGCCGCGCCAAGCGGTAGCCGGTTGACCCGGGCCCGGCAGTCCGAGAGCCTGGCGCGATCCCGTGCGAGCATTTCGTAATACGCCATGAGGTGGTGCCCGAAGGTGACCGGTTGTGCCACCTGCAAATGGGTGAAGCCTGGCATGATCGTCGAGGCGGTTTTCTCGGCCTGGTTCACCAGGGAGAGTTGGACTTCCTTCAGCAAATTTTGCAGGGCGTCGATTTGCGCGCGCAGCCAGAGCCGTACATCGGTGGCAACCTGGTCGTTGCGGGAGCGGCCGGTATGCAGGCGCTTGCCGGCATCTCCGACAATGGCGGTGAGCCGCTTCTCTATGTTCAGGTGCACGTCCTCGGCATCGATCGACCAGGCGAAGCCACCCGCGCGGATTTCTCCCTGGATCTGCCGCATACCCGTTTCAATTGATGCAAGGTCCGCGCTGGAGATGATGTTTGTGGCTTGCAGCATGCGTGCGTGCGCGAGCGAACCCTGGATATCGAATTCGGCCAGACGTTGGTCGAACATGACCGAGGCCGTGTAGCGCTTTACGCGCTCAGCCACAGGTTCCGCAAAGCGTCCGGACCAGGTGCCGGCCTGGTCGGCTGGCGCTTTGCTGTCTTCAGGTGATTTCGATGGAGCGACCATGTTTAACTAGGAGTTTGGGCAGAAAAATAAGTAGAATAATTGCGCAAGGCGCGGAATTTTCAGAAAAAATGAACCAGAAAATTGGCATGGTGAGTATAAATGAATATCCAATCAATCGCGTATCGCAGCGGCCGGCCACGCCTGGCTCGTCGACGCTTGAGGCGTGACTGATTTGACCAAGCCGGAAATGCAACACCCGCTCGGGGCGGACCAGTCTGCGGATGAATTTCCGGATTTCCGTAATCTCGGCGTCGTCACGCGCACCCTTCTTTGGGTCAATGCCGCGATGCTATTGGTGGCGGTTGTCAAAGCTGACAGCGTGTCGCGCCTGTTGGCACTCGTGATTGAGAGTGCCGCCTACGTCGAGCCGGTGTTGATGGTCATGTTGGTGTTGCTCTACTTTTCACAGCCGGTGCTGAAGAAGATCAGGCCGCAGGCCGCGCTAGGTGTTGTACTTGTTGTTGCGTGCATCCTTAATCTGGCCATGGTTGAAGCGGCCGGAATTTTGGGTGGTGAGGTCAATCGCATAATTATTTTTCGTGCCTGGGCTTGCAGCTTGGCAATCACGTTGTTCTTGCGCGGCTACTTTACGCTCCGTTCGCGCGCATTTTCCCCCGCGCTTGCTGAGGCGCGACTGCAGGCGTTGCAGGCACGGATACGCCCGCATTTTCTTTTTAACAGCCTGAATGCGGTGCTTTCGCTTGTCCGAAAAGACCCCAAGCGCGCGGAAGGGGCGCTCGAGGATCTCGCCGACCTTTATCGCGTTCTCATGGCCGACAATCGCACGCTGACACGCCTGACTGACGAGATCGACCTCACAAGACGCTACCTTTCGCTCGAACAGTTGCGTCTGGGGGGGCGGCTTCAGATTGATTGGCAGCTTGCGACGATGCCCGGAGATGCGCTTATACCGCCGCTGGTTTTGCAGCCCTTGGTGGAAAACGCCGTGTACCACGGTGTCGAACCAGGAGTTGAGCCCGGACTTGTGCGCATCGCCATCTCACGCGAGGGTGACAGCCTTATGCTGTTGTTGTCCAATCCCTACCATCCGGAGTACCAGCACCGCGCCGGAAACCGCATGGCAATGGCCAATATCCGTGAGCGCTTGCTGCTGCAGTTCGATGTCGGGGCGAGCATGGAGGCTGCGCCGGTTGGTGATAAATTCGAGATTCGTATCATCATCCCATATATGAAATGACCGCCGCCCTGCGCATCCTGATTGTTGATGATGAACAACCGGCGCGGGAACGCATGCGCGAACTGCTTGGCGATTGCGCGGCGCAATACCCGCACAATATTGTCGGCGAGTGCGCCAACGGGTACGAGGCCCTCGCCGCATTGTCGGGCAACGCTGCCGATCTGGTGTTGGTCGATATCAACATGCCGCAGATGAGCGGCATGGAATTCGCGCGTCACGCCCTCAACCTACCCGATCCGCCGGCGCTTGTTTTTGTGACGGCACACGACCAGTATGCCGTGCAGGCGTTTGAGGTCAACGCCCTTGATTACCTGCTCAAACCGGTACGTGCGACCCGCCTTGCCGCCGCATTGCATAAAGCGGCGAATGCGGACCAAGAGCCAAGGCCAGGCCGGGAACTGCTTGCCAGTATCGATCCGAATCCGCGCCGCCACCTTTCTGTCGCCGAGCGCGGACGCATCTTGCTGGTGCCGATGGCAGAGATCCTTTATCTCAAGGCCGAGCTTAAATATGTCACCATCAAAACGGCGCAGCGGGAGTATCTTGTCGAGGAGTCGCTGGCCCATCTGGAACAGGAGTTCGGGGACCGTTTTGTGCGTATTCATCGCAACTGCCTTGTGGCAAGGGCTTCGATCCGCGGTTTCGAGCGCATTGCCGAAGAAGAGGGAGAGGCGGGGTGGGCTGTACTGCTCGAGGGCTTGGCCGAAAAGCAGCCGATCAGCCGCCGGCAATGGCCGGTGCTGAAAGGTTTGCATAAGTAATTTTCCGGGACACCAGCTGGAAAGCTGTGTCCGTAGGGCGTTTTCAGACATCGACTGCTTTTCGGCGCGGTTGTTAGCCGGCACCAGACTGATCAACGCCTTGCGCAGCGTATCTTTTGGCGTTTCCGCTTCGGCGTTGGTTGTGGCTGGCGTGCGCTTGCATTGCTTCCGCCGACAGCTTGCTTGCCAGAGGCAGCGTTTGGCCTGTTGGGGCGCGGTTTGGGATGCCGCCTAGATAGTAAAGGGTATGAGCAAGGCGGGTGTTAGAATTGGGGTGGTGAAGTGTATGAACACAATCTACCCTTTGAAACTTGAATACTAGTCACGCCATTCGCGGTCCTGAACGCATCGTCATCGCTTCGCGCCAAAGCCGCCTTGCCCTTTGGCAGTCCGAGCATGTTCGTGACGGCCTCAAAAAATTATACCCGCAATGTGAGGTCACTATTTTGGCGTTGAGCACACGTGGTGATGAAATTCTTGATCGTTCCCTTTCCAAGCTTGGCGGCAAAGGCTTGTTTGTAAAAGAACTTGAGACCGCCCTGGCGGATGGTCGCGCCGATATCGCCGTGCACTCCGCCAAGGATGTGCCGATGGACTTGCCGCAAGGGTTCGCGCTCGCGGCGATCGCCGAGCGCGAGGATCCGCGCGATTGCTTTGTATCCAATGATTATGTGACGCCGGCCGAGTTGCCTGCCGGCGCTATTCTTGGCACATCCAGCCTGCGTCGCGAGGCGCAACTGCGCGAGCGCTTCCCGCATCTGCTCATTGCACCGTTGCGGGGTAACCTGGATACGCGCCTGGCGAAGATAGACCGCGGTGAGGTTCAGGCCGCCGTGCTCGCCGCGGCCGGCCTGACGCGCCTCGGTCTGGCCGGGCGCATAAGCAGCATTATGGATACCAAGGACAGTCTTCCGGCGGCGGGTCAGGGCGCACTGGCCATCGAATATCGTTCCGACAGGCCGGAGTTGTTCAACTGGCTAGCCCCCATGGATCATCCCGAGACGGCCGCCTGTGTGCGCGCCGAGCGTGCCGTAAGCCGCGCACTCGGGGGCAGTTGCCAGTTGCCGCTGGCGGCTTACGCCGAGTGTGATGACGGTCAACTCACGCTTCGCGGCCTTGTTGCCGCCCCGGATGCCAGTGCGATGGTACGCGCAGAAATGGCTGGTCCCGCGTCCGAGCCTGAGCGCCTTGGTATTGCCGTAGCCGAGTTGCTTCGCGCGCGCGGGGCAGATCGTATTCTTGCGACCCTGTCATGAGAACATTAAACGGTCGCCGCGTTCTTGTGACCCGCCCGCGTGAGCAGGCTGGAGTCTTGATGCGCCTGCTGCGTGAGGGCGGCGGCGAGCCGGTGCTGTTTCCGGCGCTGGAGATCCGGGCACCCGCGCATCCGGAAGCACTTGAAGCCACGATGCTGGATTTGTCTCGTTTCGATCTGGCGATTTTTATCAGCCCGACAGCGGTTGAGTATGGCCTGCGCTATGCGATTGCCGCCGGCCCCTGGCCTGAACACTTGAAGGTCGCGGCTGTGGGGCCGGGCGGCGCCACGGCACTGGCCGCCGCGGGAATAAAGAACGTCATCGTCCCGGCGACACGGTTTGACAGCGAAGGTCTTCTCGACAAGCTGGCGAAAATGACCTACCTGACTTACCGTAATGTGCTGATTTTTCGCGGTGGTGGCGGACGTGAGTTGCTTGCAACCGAGCTCAAGCGGCGCGGTGCCGAGGTGGCCCTGGCCGAGTGCTACGAGCGCGCCAAACCCAGCACCGATGGCGCGCCTGTTATTGCAATGTGGCGAGAGGGCAGGCTTGATGCCATCACCGTCACCAGCAGCGAGGCGGTCGATAACCTGGTGGAGATGCTCGGTGATGCCGGCAGGGAATTGCTGGCGGTTACGCCCATTTTTGCGCCGCACCCACGAATTATCGAGCGAGCGCAGTGGCGCGGAGCACTCAAGGCGCAACTTACCACCGCCGGAGACAAAGGTCTGGTTGATGGAATACAGAGTTTTTTCGCAAAAGTGACCAGGCTTTCAAAATAATCCCGCGTTAGTCGATGGTGCTCTGACAGCTTATGGATGAAACGACCACTCCCGCACCCGCAGCCCGGAGCCTGAGCGCGCGTTTTGGCAAACGGGCCAACCCGCTTGGCGTGGCGCTTATCGCGGTCATCCTGTTTTTCGGTTGGCAATGGTGGGATACGCGGCATCAAATCGACCAGCTTTCCCAGGAACTTGCCAAGCGCCTTCGCGACAGCGATGCCGGCAGTCAGGAAAGCCGTCTCGTGGCCAAACAAGCGCAAGAGGCGGTGCGCGACGCCCAGGCCAAGTTGAGCGTCATGGAGGCGAGGTTGCAGGAGTCGCAGAACCAGCAGGTCGCACTGGAGGCGCTTTACCAGGAATTGTCACGGGGGCGCGACGACTGGGTGCTGGCGGAAATCGAGCAAATTCTTGCGATCGCGTCGCAGCAGTTGCAACTCGCCGGCAATGTTTCGGTCGCCCTCGTCGCGCTGCAAAGCGCCGACTCAAGACTGGCCCGTTCCGATCGGCCGCAGTTCATTTCCTTGCGTAAAGTTCTCAACCGGGATATCGAGCGACTGAAGGTGGCACCCAATCTCGACCTTATCGGGCTGTCATTGAAGATCGAACAGTTGATCGGTGGCGTCGATACCTGGCCGCTGGCATCGGAAGGACGGCCGTCGGGTGATCGCGTAGCTTCAGCGCCGGCGGATCAGGGTTTTTGGCAGGCTCTGGGCAGACAGGCATGGGATGAGATCCGGCAGTTGGTCAGAGTGCAAAATAGCGACCGTCCGGAGGCGGTGCTGCTTGCGCCGGAGCAGGCGTTTTTCCTGCGTGAGAATGTCAAGCTTCGCCTGCTTAATGCGCGTCTTGCATTGTTGCAACGTGACCAGAACGGCTACCGTCAGGATATTCGCGTAGCCACTGAATGGATGGGCCGGCATTTCGACACCCGTGCCAAGCCTGTTGCGAATGCTGTCGCGACGCTGAAGCAACTGGCTGCCGCAGGCGTGAGTGTCGAGCCGCCGAACGTTGCGGACAGCCTTGCGGCCGTACGCAACTTCAAGGCCTCGCGCGAGGCTTCGCGCGACAAAGCACCCCGATGAGGGGCTTGTTCTGGTTGCTGGCGGTGTTTTCGCTGGCGGTGGGACTTTCTTTATTGACCCGATTTGGGGATGGTTACGTTCTCATCGTCGCGCCGCCATGGCGAATCGAAGTATCGCTCGCGCTTGTCGTGTTGTCGCTGTTGGCCGGGTTTGTGCTCGCTTACTGGCTTGTTCGTCTTGTATCCCACACGCTGCGCCTGCCCCAGCATGTAAAGGCGTTTCGCGCACGGCAGCATGAATCGAGCGGGCGTTCTGCGCTTGCCGGCGCAGTACAGGCCTTGTTTGAGGGGCGTTGGGGGCGCGCGCGCAAGCTGGCTGCGACGGCGCATGGCATGCAGAGCGCACCCGGCCTTGCCGCCCTGATCGCCGCGCGTGCCGCGCATCGGATAGGCGATGACAGCGACCGCGACGTGTGGCTGGCGCGTGCCGAGGAGGTGGCTGATCTGCGCCAGGCACGCCTGAGTACCGAGGCGGAACTGTTGCTCGATTCGCGGCGTTTTAATGACGCTCGCGCGGTTTTGCGGCAGATGCACGAGGGCGGACACCGTGGAATCGCAAGTCAACTTATGTTGTTGCGCGCGGAGCAGGGCATGCGCAACTGGGATGAGGTCATACGGCTGGCAAAAGTGCTTGAGAAACGCGACGCCGCGCCGCGCGAATGGTTGCGCCAGCTACGTTTTAATGCCGTTATCGAGAATTTGCGTACCAAAGGATTGGACGCGACCAATCTGTTCCGCCATTGGCGCGGCGTGGATGAGCCCGAAAGGGTGGATCACCGCGTTGCAGGGACCGCGGCCCGTCTGTTCATGGGGCTTGGCGGCGGAAAAATTGCGCATGATATTCTGCGCGAGGCGCTGGATCATGAGTGGAATGCCGATTCGGCCATGCTCTATGGCGAGTGCCTAGGGGCCGATGCACGTGAACAGTTGCAGTATGCAGAACGCTGGCTTGGGCACCATCCGCGCGATGGCGGGTTGCTGCTGACTCTCGGGCGGCTGTGCGTGTACCTCGAACTCTGGGGCAAGGCGCAAAGCTATCTTGAGGCAAGTCTCGCGCAACAACCGACTCGCGCAGTCCATGTCGCGCTGGCGCGGCTTGCCGAAAGACTGGAGCGAAACGAGGAAGCACAGACTCACTACAGGGCGGCAGCCGAGCTCGACGGTGCGGTGTAGCACGCGAGCCTGAGTCTGTGCCTGAGGCACTCCGGCGCAGGCGTCGTTCCGGGCTGCGCGACGACTTCCTTAAGCCCAGTCGCGGGCGACCAAAAACTCCGAATACAGTTTTTCTTCCGCGCTTCCCGCCTCGGGTTTCCAGTCATATCGCCATTTCACCACGGGCGGCAAGGACATCAGTATGGCTTCAGTGCGCCCGCCCGATTGCAAGCCGAACAGGGTGCCCCGGTCATAGACCAGATTGAATTCGACGTAGCGACCGCGCCGGTAAGCCTGGAAGTCGCGTTCTTTCTCGCCGTAGGGGGTGTCTTTGCGACGTTCGGCTATTGGCAGGTAGCCTGAAAGAAAAGCATCGCCGGCGCTTTGCAGCAGGGCGAAGCTTTTGTCGAAACCCGGTTCGCTAAAATCGTCGAAAAATATGCCGCCGATTCCGCGCGGTTCGTTGCGGTGGCGCAAGAAAAAATAGTCATCACACCATTTTTTGAAGCGGGGATAAAAATCCGAGCCGAACTGGTCGAGCGCGCTCTTGCAGGTTCGGTGAAAGTGCTGCGCGTCTTCGACGTAGCCGTAGTAGGGCGTCAAATCCATGCCGCCACCAAACCACCAGACCGGAGTTGCCCCTGTCGTGCAAAAGAAGCGCACGTTCATGTGCACGGTGGGGACATGGGGATTGCGCGGGTGCAGTACCAGCGATACGCCCATGGCTTCCCAGGGGGCGCCGGCGATTTCAGGCCGGTGTGCGGAAGCCGAGGGCGGAAGCTTGGAGCCGGTCACATGGGAGAAGTTGACGCCGCCGCGCTCAAAAAAATGTCCCTCTTCGATTACCCGGCTGATACCGCCGCCGCCCTCGGGGCGTTGCCAGGAGTCGGTGCGGAAGGGGCTGCCATCAAGGGCTTCTAGCGCGCCGACAATGCGCTGTTGCAATGCGAGTAGATATGTTTTTACTGCAAGGCTGTTCATGGGTGTCGCTTCGCGGCTAGGATTCGGGTGGTTCCCGCAAACGGGGCTTAGCGGTTTTTTACGGCGATGGCGCGAAAGCCGATGTCGCTGCGAAACTGCATTCCCTCGAAGCGGATCATGTCCACCGTCTGATATGCGCGGTGCTGCGCCATTTTTACGCTGTCTCCAAGCGCGGTGACGCAAAGTACCCGACCGCCTGAAGTGACCGACTGCTTGCCCGAGAGGGTGGTGCCGGCGTGGAAAACTTTGCAGTCCTCGGTATCGGAGGGCAGGCCGGAAATGGTGTCGCCGCTTCGCGGTGCCTCAGGGTAGCCGCCGGCGGCAAGCACAACGCCCAGTGCAGTGCGCCTGTCCCAGTCGGCCTGTATCTGGTCGAGTTTGCCATCGATGGCGTGTTCGATCAGTTCGAACAGGTCGCTTTTCAGACGCAGCAACAGGGGTTGTGTTTCCGGATCCCCCAGGCGGCAGTTGAATTCGAGCACCTTCGGATCGCCTGCAGTGTCGATCATGATCCCGGCATAAAGAAAGCCCGAATAGGGTATGCCATCCTTTGCCATGCCTTGCATGGTGGGCAGAATGATTTCGCGCATAATCCGATTGTGAAGTTTAGGCGTCACCACCGGCGCGGGGGAGTAAGCACCCATGCCCCCAGTGTTCGGACCCTCGTCGCCATCGTTCAGACGTTTGTGATCCTGGCTGGTGGCCAAGGGTAGGACATGTTCCCCGTCCGCGAGAACAATAAAACTGGCTTCTTCGCCCTCCAGAAACCCCTCAACAACAACCCTGTGCCCGGCGTCGCCCATGCTGTTGCCCACCAGTATGGCATCGATGGCGGCATGTGCCTCAGCCAGGTCCATGGCGACGACCACGCCCTTGCCCGCAGCAAGGCCGTCAGCCTTGATTACGATGGGCGCGCCTTGCTGGTCGATGTAGGCGTGAGCCGCTGAGGCTTCGGTAAAAGTGCCGTAGGCGGCTGTCGGGATGCCGTGCCGTACGAGGAATCGCTTCGCGTAGTCCTTTGACGATTCAAGCTGGGCGGCGGTGCGTGTGGGGCCGAAAATGCGCAAATTTCTCGCTTGGAAAAGATCGACCACGCCGGCCGCCAGAGGCGCTTCCGGGCCGACCACCGTCAGGTAAATATTTTCTTTTTGCGCAAAATCAGCCAGTTCTATCAGGTCGGTAATGGGCAGATTGACCATGTTTTTGTCCAAAGCCGTGCCGGCGTTGCCGGGGGCGACGTAGACCATTTGGGTGCGCGGATTTTGCGCCAAACGCCATGCGATAGCATGTTCACGGCCGCCTGACCCGATTACGAGAAGTTTCATATCAGTGCCTGAAGTGACGGATGCCGGTGAACACCATGCTTATGCCGCGTTGGTCTGCTGCCGCGATAACTTCGTCGTCGCGCACGCTTCCGCCGGGTTGCACAACGGCGATTGCGCCGGCGTCGGCGACGACATCAAGTCCGTCGCGAAAGGGGAAAAATGCATCTGAGGCGACTACCGAACCTAGCAACGTCATACCGGCGTTTTGCGCCTTGATCGAGGCGATGCGCGCCGAGTCAATGCGGCTCATTTGACCGGCGCCGACACCCAGTGTCATGCCGCCGGCGCAAAACACAATCGCATTGGACTTGACGAATTTTGCCACACGCCAGGCAAAGAGCAAATCGGCCAGATGGGCCTCGCTCGGTGCCTTCTTGCTGACTACCCTGAAATCGGCCGCAACGACGTCGTGATTATCGGAGGTCTGGATCAGCAGGCCCGAGCCTACGCGCTTGGTATCGTAAGCGTTGCGACCGTTGCGTCCGTCCGGGGTCGCGGCGATTTTTAGCAGGCGGGTATTGGGCTTGGCTGAAAAAATGGCGAGCGCATCGACGGAAAAATCCGGGGCGATGACCACTTCGACGAAAAGTTTTACCACCAAGTCGGCTGTCGCACTGTCCAGAAGCGTATTGAACGCGATGATCCCGCCGAATGCCGAGGTCGGATCGGTTTTGAGCGCCTTCGCATAAGCATCGGCGGGGCTTGTGCCCAGCGCCACGCCGCAGGGATTGGCGTGTTTGACAATGACGCATGCACAAAGAGGCAACTGATCGGCGAAGGACTTGACGCATTCCCATGCCGCATCCGCATCGGCGATGTTGTTGTAGGACAGTTCCTTGCCCTGCAATTGCACGGCCGTGGCCAGCGTATCGGGTACCGGGTAAAGGTCGCGGTAAAAGGCCGCCTGCTGATGCGGATTCTCCCCGTATCGCAGGTCTTGCAGTTTTACGAAGCGGCCATTGCTCTGGTCAGGAAAAGTGCGTTGTGCGCCGTCCGCGCCACGCGATGAAAGATAGTCGCTGATCGCAGCATCGTAATTGGAAATGCGGTTGAAGGCCGCAGTGGCAAGGGCGAACCGCGTGGCATCATCAAGGCTGGGAGTGGGATTCTTGCCCATTTCTGCGAGCACGCCGGCGTATTGGGACGGATCCGTCAGAACGGCCACACCTTGCCAATTTTTTGCCGCCGAGCGCACCATGGCGGGGCCGCCGATGTCGATATTTTCTATTGCTTCATCGAGCGTGCAACCGGGCTTTGCCACCGTCGCCTCGAACGGGTAAAGATTGACCACCAGCATATCTATACTGCCGATGCCGGCATCCTTGATCGTGTCCATGTGCGCTGGTAGATCTCGTCTTGCCAGCAGTCCGCCGTGTATTTTTGGGTGCAGGGTTTTGACGCGCCCATCGAGCATTTCAGGGAACCCGGTGTAATCGCCAACCTCAGTGACCCGAATGCCCGCATCGGCAAGCAATTTTGCAGTGCCGCCGGTGGAGAGGATATCTACGCCCATCGTGGCGAGGACACGCGCCAACTCGACCACGCCGGTCTTGTCTGAAACGCTGATAAGGGCCTGCCGGATGATGCTCATATTTTGAACGCCCGCGGGGATCCGGCCCAATTGCGGGTCGGCTAGAGCTTTATCTTGAGCGACTGGATTTTTTTACGCAAGGTGTTGCGGTTGATCCCCAGCATCTCGGCTGCGACGGTCTGATTGCCTTCGGCCTGGCCAAGCACCATTTCGAGCAGAGGACGTTCAACGTTGCGAATGACCATATCGTATACGGCGCGTGGTTTTTCGCCCTCGAGGTCCTTGAAGTACCGATCCAGGGACTTGCGTATGCAATCGCCAATTTCGTTGTTCTGCTTCATGCTGCCAATTCCTCTATCTGATTTTCTTCTACGTAACGCAGGTGGCGGTGCTCGCTTGCGAGCAGTTCGAAAAAACCGTCTACCGCAACGAGTTGTTCTTCGCAGGTCGGCAACTGGTTCATGGCGTGGCGGAATACCGCCGACCCTGTGAGTCCCTTGGTGTACCAGGAGATGTGTTTTCGGGCCACGCGCACCCCGCGCTCGGCGCCATAAAAACCGTACAGGTCGTGCAGATGAGCGATCAGGACCTGGTGAATTTCCGTGACCAGCGGGGGTAAAAGGAAGGTGCCAGTGTTCAGGAAGTGTTCGATTTCACGAAAAATCCAGGGTCTTCCCTGTGCCGCACGCCCGATCATGACGCCGTCCGCGCCGGTTACTTCAAGTACGTGTTTGGCTTTTTGCGGCGTTGTGATGTCGCCGTTTGCGATAACCGGCAGACGGGTCGCCGCCTTGACCGCGGCAATGGTTTCGTACTCGGCGTTGCCGGTGTAGCCGCATGCGCGGGTTCTGCCGTGTATCGACAGCAGTTGTATCCCGGCTTGTTCTGCGATGCGCGCGATTATCAGGGCATTTTTGTTTTGTTTGTCCCAACCGGTGCGAAATTTCAGTGTCACCGGAACGTCGACCGCAGCGACAACCGCGTCAAGGATGCGGCCCACCAGCGGTTCATCGCGCAGCAGCGCGGATCCTGCCATGACGTTGCAAATTTTTTTGGCCGGACATCCCATGTTGATGTCGATGATCTGCGCGCCATGATCAACGTTAAAACGCGCCGCGTCGGCCATCATTTTCGGATCGGCGCCGGCGATCTGGACGGATATCGGATCCACCTCGCCTTCGTGGTTGGCACGGCGGCGGGTTTTCTCGCTGCCCCACAACAAGGAGTTGGACGCAACCATTTCCGATACCGCAAGGCCGGCCCCGAATTTCTTGCACAACTGACGGAACGGACGATCGGTGACTCCGGCCATCGGGGCAACGAACAGGTTGTTGCGTAGCACGTGCGGGCCGATTTGCATTGCGGGTTGCGGGGGATTTATGTTCAAGAGGGAGGGCGATTTTACACGGATTCACGAATACGGAAAAAGGATTTTGTTCATTTTTTGTGCAAGCTGCGGCGGTCAGGTTTGAGGCCGACCGGGGTCTCGATGTCAGGGCGGCGCCCGCATTCCAAACATCATGCGCCGCGCCAGAAAACGCCTGGGCGCCGGCAGCAGGTCGATCAAAAAAAGTCCGCATCCGCGCGTCAGTCCGATGACAGAATTCGAGTTTGAAAATAACTTGACGAGGGTATCGGTGGCTCGAACGCTCGAATCGCGATCGGGGCTGCGTGTCGCCTGATAGCGGGTTACGAATGGCGTGCCGCCGAGATCTTGCGGCGCGCAATCGCGAATCATTCTGGCAAGCTCCACGCCATCCCGGAGCCCAAGGTTAAGGCCTTGGCCCGCGACAGGATGGAGCGTCTGGGCGGCGTTGCCGACAGCAAGGCTTCGCGGCAGCAACGGTTTTGCGCGACGCAGCGACAAAGGGAATTGATGGCGCCTCGTCGCCGCAATGAACAGGCCTGCGCGATGGCCGAAGGCCTGCTGCAGCCGCGTCAGGAAGCTTTGTTCGTTATCCCGGGCAAGTTCCCCGGCGGTTTGCGGCGAGGTGCACCAGACCATGGCGTAGCCACCGCCAAAAGGCAGAAGCGCGAGGGGGCCATCGGGCGTAAAGCGCTCCCATGCGCGGCCGATATGGGGCGTATCGGCCGAAATTTGCGCGACCAGCGCCACTTGCCCGTAATGTTCAGTTCGCGCGTCGGTGAGGTGGCCGCCGTCTGCAATGACGATAAGCTTCGCGTCCATGTCACCCTGGCTGGTTTTTGCACGTGCAAAGTCGCCATGGTCTTCGATCGCCGTCACCAAGCCAGCTAGCCGCGCCGTTGTGACTTTGGTCGCGGCGGCGCGATGCAGCTTGTCATAGGCGACGACATAACCCAGCGCCGCAAGACCATGATCTTTCGCATCGATGCGGGTGCGGCCAAAGCGCCCTTGGTGGGATACGTGGATTTGGGCGATGGGTGTGGCGATATCAGCGGGCCACGCGCCCAATTGCTCAAGGATCAGCCGGCTGCCGTGAGAGAGTGCGATCGGACGGGAGTCGGAGCTCTCGTCGCTGGGCGGGCTTATGATTGCGATCTTCAACCGGCAGCCGGATAGTGCGAGCGCGATGGCCGAACCGATCGGGCCGCTACCGACGATCAGTACATCGACGGCGGCATTCGTCGGATCAGGCATCGGCCATAAGGGCTTCGATTTGCGCGACGGTCTTTGGGGCCGCTGCGGTGATGACTTCGCAACCGGTTTTTGTCACGAGGACGTCATCCTCGATGCGGATGCCGATGTTCCAGTACTGCTTCGGGACGTTCGGGGCGGGCCGGATATAGCAACCCGGCTCGACAGTGAGCACCATGCCAGGCCGCAGCGTCTTCCAAGCGCCGTCTTGCTTGTACTCGCCGGCATCATGTACGTCCAGGCCCAGCCAGTGTCCGGTACGATGCATGTAGAAGCGGCGATAGTCGCCCGATGCAATGACGTCTGAGACACTGCCCTTGCACAGGCCCAGTTTGATAAATCCCCGGACCAGAACGCGTACCGCAGCTTCATGTGGCGCCTGCCAGGATTTGCCCGGCCGAACTGAGGCGATGGCCGCGGCTTGCGCTGCCAGCACCAGTTCATAAATTTCGCGCTGTGCTTTGCTGAACCGGCCGTCGACCGGGAAGCTGCGTGTGATATCCGAGGCATAGCCGTCCAGTTCGCATCCGGCGTCGATAAGCAGAATGTCGCCGCGCTTGAGTCGGGCGTTATTCTCACGGTAGTGCAGGATGCAGGCATTGGCACCGCCGGCGACAATGGAGGAGTAGGCGGGGAACTGCGAGCCATTGCGCCTGAATTCATGCAGCAGTTCGGCCTCGATTTCAAATTCCATGCGCCCAGGCCGTGTCGCCTGCATGGCACGACAATGGGCTGCGGCAGAAATTGCTGCGGCCCGGCGCATGACCCCGATTTCGTGGTCATCTTTGATCAATCGCATTTCATCGAGAATGACGCGTATGTCGCGTATATCGCCGGGAGCGGAAACGCCGCTGCGTGCCTGGCCGCGGACCTGGTTCACCCAGCCTATCACCCGCGTGTCCCAAGAAGCATCCATGCCAGTGGGGTAATAAACCGAATCTTTGTTTGCCAGTAATTGCGGGAGTTTTTCATCCAGCGTTTCAATCGGCCAGGTTTCATCGAAGCCGTAGGTCTTGCGCGCCGCGCGCGGGCCGCAGCGCACGCCGTCCCACAGTTCGCGCTCAGGGTTTTTTTCCCGACAAAACAGTATGGCGCGTGGGTTTTTTCCTCCCACGAGCACAAAAACCGATTCTGGTTCGCCGAAACCGGTGAGGTAGTAGAAATAGCTATCGAAACGATAGGGGTAGTCACTGTCGCGATTGCGCATGCGTTCAGGGGCGGTCGGGACGATCGCGACGCCGCCTTTCAGGCGGCGCGAAAGAACTTCCCGGCGTTGCAGGTAGTGTTGGATGTCGATCATGAGGTTGAGCGTATCTCAAAATGCCAAGAGTTATTGGTTTGCATGTTTGCGCGTAGGCGGATTGGGCTCACTGAAGTTCCCGCCGCAGGGCTGACAGGCGCTCTGGCGTACCGATGTCGCGCCAGCGTCCGCGAAAATGTTCCCCGCTGACGCGGCAGTCGTTCATGGCTGAGCGCAATAGCGGCGCCAAGGGTGCCTTGCTTCCGGGCTTGATGTCGGAAAACAGCGCTGCGCGATAGACGCCAATGCCGCTGAACGTGAGCAAAGGGCTTCCTTTGGGCTGGACGCGCCCGGTAGAGGAAAGGTGAAAATCGCCTTCGGCGTGCTGGGGAGGGTTGTCGACCAAAACGAGGTGCGCGAGGTCATTTTTCTGTAGGGCCGAATTGGCCGCCGTGAAATCGAAATCGCACCATATGTCGGCATTGATCACCAGGAAACGCTCGCCTAGCAGGGGTAGTGCATTTGCAATTCCCCCCGCAGTTTCAAGCGCTTTATGTTCGGGAGAGTATCGGATGTTGATGCCAAAGCGCGATCCGTCGCCCAAGGTTTGCTCAAGCAGTATGCCCAGATGTGCGTGATTGATGATGACTTCTTGGAACCCGGCTGCGGCGAGTTTGTGCAGGTGCCAGCCGATGAGCGTCCGGCCCCCAGCCTCGAGCAAGGGTTTGGGCAGGGTATCGGTTAGAGGGCGCATCCGTTCTCCCCGACCGGCGGCCAGTATCATCGCCTTCATCAGAAGGTATAGCCGGAACTGTCCGCCACATTTTCGAGTTCATCAAACAGCAGCAACAGGGGTTTGAGCCTGTTGTAGCGCGACGCGACGCCGCGGACGTAGCGGGAAAAACGGGGGGTGTCGGCAAGATAGTCGGGTTTGCCATCGCGATAGTTCAATCTGGCGAAAATGCCCATGATCTTGAGATGGCGTTGTAAGCCCATCCATTCACAATCGGTGTAAAACTCGCCAAAGTCCGCACGTACCTGCAGCCCGGCCTTTTTTGCCTTTTGCCAGTAGCGGATGGTCCAGTCTAGGACGCGCTCCTCAGGCCAGGAGAGAAAGGCGTCCTTGAACAGCGATGCGACGTCATAGCTGATCGGCCCATAAACGGCATCCTGAAAGTCCAATATGCCGGGATTTGGCGCGCTCAACATCAAGTTTCTGGGCATGTAATCGCGGTGCACATAAACCTGAGGCTGTGCCAGATTGCAGCCGACGATGGCGTCAAATGTGGTTGCCAGTGTGTTGCGCTGTGTATCGTCAAGCGTGACGCCAAGATGGCGGCCGACGTACCAGTCGGGAAAGATGGCGAGTTCGCGACGTAGCAAGGCATCGTCGTAGGCAGGAAGGATCGCCGGCTGGCTGGCGGCTTGCCAGCGGACCAGCGCGTCCATCGCATCATTGAACAGGGCGTCCGCGTTGCCCTCGTCCTCGTTTATCGCGGTCAGGTAGGTGGTTTTTCCCAGGTCGGAAAGCAGCAAAAAGCCCTGATCCAGGTCCTGGGAGATAATTTTTGGCGCGTTGAGGCCGGCGGCGGATAGCAAGCCGGCGATTCTCACAAACGGCGTGCAGTCCTCCTGCGGTGGCGGCGCATCCATGACGATCACGCTCGGCCGGGCATCGGCAAAACTGAGGCGGAAATAGCGGCGAAAGCTCGCGTCAGCGGATGCAGGCGACATGGTAAATGAGCCGCTTGGGAAATGGGACTCCAGCCAGAGTCCGAGTTGGGCTGAGCGGTCCAATTGTTTTATTGCCTTCTCGCCTGAATTATGCGATTTTAGCACCCAAAATAAGAGGCATAATGCCCTCCTCAAGAACGCTTCTGTTTCCGCACCTCGATTCATGGATAAACTGAAGTTTCGATTTTGCCAACCAAGGTTTGCCCTCAACTTTCCCCATGCTGCATTCGCGTTTTTCCGCCCTAGTTGCGCTTTCGGCATGTGCCGGCCTGTTGATTCCGGCGGTGGCGCAGGGGCAGGGGCTGGGGCTTAAGCTGCAGCGTTCGATCCAGGGGCCGCCCAAGGGAGCTAATGTCGAGCTGCCGGTGTTTATTTCCGGTGAAAGGATGGAGGGGATTGCAGGCCAGGAAATGCGCGCTTCGGGCGACGCCGAACTGCGCAAGGGTACAACTTCGATCAGCGCCGAGAGATTAAAGTACGCGACGGAAACCGAAGAGATTGAGGCCTTGGGGAGTGTGCGCCTGATTCGGGACGGCGATGTCATCACCGGCCCGGCACTGCGTTACAAGTTGGATCAGGCGCAGGGGGTTTTTGATAAGCCGACCTACGTTCTCGCACCGCGGGTCAAGGCCGGTGCCTTGCCTATGGAAGGGCATGGTGCGGCCAATCAGATCGAGTTGCTCGGTGACGAAAACTATCGCATGACAGATGGAACTTTTTCCACATGCAAGCCTGGCAACGAAGACTGGTATATAAAATTCGGTCAGCTTGATATGGATTATGGCCGCAGCTTGGGGGCTGCCGAATCGGCGCGGGTTGTGTTCATGGGCGTTCCGATACTGGCGGCACCGTGGCTGGAATTTTCGCTCAACAACCAGCGCAAGTCGGGGTTTCTCTCGCCCAGTTACGGTTTGTCTGGCAAGGGAGGTGCGGAGGTTTCACTGCCTTATTACGTAAATATCGCACCGAACCGGGATGCCACGATTACGCCACGCGTCATGGCCAAACGCGGCTTGCAGATCGGCACAGAATTCAGGTATCTGGAGCCCAAATACAAGGGGGAGGCACGATACGACATTCTGCCGGACGACAAGGCGGCTAACCGCACCCGTTATTCTTTCAGTGTGCAGCATATGTTCGCGGATCGAGGGTTTTCTGGCGGTTGGAACCTGAATAAGGTATCGGATGACAACTACTTTCGCGAGTTGGGCGCCTTGGTGGCGGTGACTTCGCAGACCCACCTGACGCGTGACGCCTATGTTGGCCGTGGGGGAAGCTGGCTTGGGGATGGCACTTGGGGGGTATCGGGCAGGGTGCAGCGCTACCAAACGCTGCAGGATCCGCTCGCGCCCGTCGTCGAGCCTTACGCCCGCCTGCCACAAATCAGTTTTAACGCGTCAAAACAGGCGGCTGGCGCGACTGATTTTTCACTGACTGGCGAGTATGTGGAATTTGCGCATCCGACCCAGGTTATCGGCAAGCGGATGTCCGCCTATCCTTCGCTGAGCCTGCCGCTGATGACATCCGGCGCATACCTGACGCCGAAGATTGGCTACAACTGGGCGCGTTACGCGCTGGACCGGAACACCGTGGGGCCGGATAACACCATTACCCGTGGCTTGCCGATATTCTCGCTGGATAGCGGCCTGACCTTTGATAGACCGACTAATTTCCGTGGTCAGGATGTGATGCAGACGCTTGAGCCGCGTCTCTATTATGTGAATATTCCCGCACGCAACCAGAATAACATCCCGATTTTTGATACGGGTATTGCGGATTTGAATTATGCGCAAATTTTTTCCGAGAACAGTTTTTCCGGGAATGACCGCATCAACGATGCCAACCAGCTAACCGCCGCGGTAACGTCGCGGATGCTGCAGGCAAACGGCCAGGAGTTGGCAAGGGCCACGGTTGCGCAAAGGTATTATTTCAAGGATCAGGAGGTGACGCTCAAGCCAAGCGACACTCCCCGTACCTCCCGGACTTCGGACTGGTTGGCGGCGGTATCGGGCAAAATCACCCCCCGATGGACGGCCGACTCTGCGGTCCAGTACAGCTCCAGCCGCAGCAGGCTAGAGCGCGTCACTATCGGCACACGTTACCAGCCCGAAGTGCAAAAAGTGATCAACCTTGGGTATCGTTTTAACCACGATATTCTGCGTCAGATTGACGTCTCAGGCCAGTGGCCATTGGGCGGGGGCTGGTATGGTGTCGCGCGATCCAATTATTCGATACAGGACAAAAAAATTGTAGAGGGTCTTGCGGGTTTGGAATACAACGGCGGATGCTGGATTGTGCGCGTTGTTGGGCAGCGCTTTGCGACCGCGGTTGGGGCGGCGAACACCAGTATCTTTGTGCAGCTTGAACTGAACGGTTTGGCAAGTATCGGGTCCAACCCACTGGAGACGCTTAAGCGGAATATCTCAGGATATTCGCAGTTGAATGCGCCGATATCTACCTCTTCGCCGACATTGAACGACGCTGTTCGCCCAATGGGTTATTAGCATGAAGCAGTTGTTTTTTTGGGCTCTTTTCCTTGCTTGTGGCGCCGCAATCGCCCAAGCGCCCCGATCGGCCAACCGCATTCAACTGGTCGATCGAATCGTTGCGGTGGTGAACAATGAAGTAATCACCCAGTACGAGCTTAGCGCCAGAATCAGGCAGATCCAGGCGCAACTCAAGCAGCAAGGCACGCCCTTGCCGCCGGAGGGGGTTTTGGATAAGCAGGTGCTCGAACGCCTGATCATCGATTACACGCAATTGCAGCTCGCGCGCGAAACGGCATTGCGCGTCGACGACGTGCAACTTGATCGCGCTATCGAGCGCATCGCACAGGAAAGCCGCCTGCCTGTCGCGCAATTTCGCCGGGAGTTGGAGAAGGACGGCATTGTCTTTTCCAAGTTTCGTGAGGACGTTCGCACTGAAATCGTTCTTACGCGTTTGCGCGAGCGTGAGGTTGAAAGCAGGATCGTGGTGAGTGAGGGGGAGATCGATAATTTCCTCACCGAGCAGGAACAGGGTGGAGCGAAAGATGTGAGCGCCGAGTACAACCTCGCACACATTCTGGTGAGGCTGCCCGATCAGGCAAGCCCAGAGCAAATCGAGCGTCAGCGCGCGCGCATTGAGTCGGTTATGCAGCAGTTGCGAAGCGGGGGTGATTTTGCGCAACTCGCCGCCACATTTTCCGACGCGTCTGATGCGCTGCAGGGCGGACAGATGGGCTGGCGCCCGCGGGACCGTTTGCCCGAGCTGTTCGCCGAGGCATTGGCTCAGATGAAGCTTGGTGAGGTAAGCGCGGTGTTGCGCAGCCCGGCCGGGTTTCACGCCCTCAAACTGATCGGCAAGCGCAGTGGTGGCGCTTCGGGCGCAGGTGCGGCGCCGATGGTGAACCAGACCAACGCCAGGCACATTCTGATCAAGACCAATGAGGTTGTGTCCGAGGATGAAGCCAAACGGAAACTGGTCAATATTCGCGAACGAATTGTCGCCGGCGCCAATTTCGCGGAGGTGGCGAAACTCAATTCCGAAGATGGCTCGGCTTCCAAGGGGGGGGATCTGGGCTGGTTATATTCGGGGGACACCGTAGCGGAGTTTGAACGCGCGATGGACGAGTTGCCGCTCAATCAGGTCAGCCAACCCGTGCGTTCGCAGTTTGGCTGGCACCTGATTGAAGTGCTGGAGCGGCGCAAGGCGGATATGTCCACAGAAAGAAAACGCGCCGAGGCGAGGCGTGTTTTGCGCGACCGCAAGGCGGACGAGTCTTACCAGGAATGGGTTCGCCAATTGCGTGATCGCGCCTACGTGGAATACCGTCTGGAAGACAAGTGAGCGGACTTGCCGCAGGCGGCGCCCGCGCCGTTGCGGGTTCGGGAAGGCGGGAATTGCCACTTGTCGCGGTAAGCTCAGGCGAGCCTTCGGGCATCGGACCTGACATTTGTCTGGCGCTCGCCGGACGTGACTTTGGCGCGCGACTGGTGGTGCTTGGCGACCGTGCCCTGATCGAGCGGCGCGCCATTGAACTGGGCATCGCCGCAGCGGTACGTGATTACGACGCGCAGCTTCGCGAAGCACCTCTGCCGGCGGCTCCCGGGATCGTTGAAGTGATACATGTGCCTCTGCGCGTACCCTGCGTCACCGGCAAACTTGACGCTGGAAACAGCGATTATGTGCTGGAGGTGTTGCGACAGGGCATGAACGGCGGCCTTGACGGTCGCTTCGATGCACTGGTTACCGCGCCGGTGCATAAGGGCGTTATCAATGATGCGGGCATGCCGTTTTCCGGGCATACCGAGTTTTTTGCGGAAGGCGCCTCCGCAAACGTGGTGATGATGCTGGTCGGGGGGGGCTTGCGTGTCGCGCTGGCGACCACGCATCTTGCGGTCAAGGACGTACCCGCTGCAATAAAGCCTGAAACCTTGGCTGCGACGCTGCGGATTTTGTCGGCGGACCTAACGCGGTGGTTTGGTCTGGCGCGACCACGCATCCTGGTTGCTGGACTGAACCCGCATAGCGGCGAGGGGGGGCATCTGGGGCGCGAAGAGATCGATGTCATCAACCCTGTGCTCGCAGCGTTGAGGGACGAGGGTCTGGACCTTGCCGGTCCGTTTCCGGCGGATACCCTGTTCACGCCGGCGGTTTTGCGCGGCGGTGATTGTGTGCTGGCGATGTATCACGACCAGGGCCTGCCGGTGTTGAAATACGCGAGTTTTGGCGGCGGCGTGAACGTCACACTGGGTTTGCCGTTTATCCGCACATCCGTGGATCACGGTACGGCGCTTGACCTGGCGGGTAGCGGCAGGGCGGATCCCGGGAGCTTGTTCGCGGCTGTGGAAATGGCCGTCGACATGATCGGGCAGCGTGGGCGCCGGCCCTAAGCCGGGGGCGAGCAGGTCGCCGGCGATTCGCGCATGAAACACATTCCGAGAAAACGTTTCGGGCAGCACTTCCTTGCTGACAAGCGCGTGATTGCAGACATTGTGGCGGCCGTGTCGATCCGGCCGGGTGAGCATGTTGCGGAGATCGGCCCCGGCGAGGGCGCGCTGACTGACCTGCTGATAAAGCAGGCAGCGCCACTGCATGTCATTGAGATTGACCGGGATCTGGCGGCCGCCTTGCGTC
>CAMDRY010000012.1 GCA_945906975.1 Bordetella parapertussis
ATCCGGATCGCCTGTGCTGGTATCGATGACTAGCCGCGGCGGCACAGCGGCCGCCAAAAGACCACCTTCACCCTCGGTCACCTGCTCCACCGCCGCCGTGTCGTAAACGGCAAGCAGCACGCGCTCGCAGCACGCCGCCACCCCGAGCGGCGAATCGGCGGCCACAACGCCGATTGACGCCAGCAGCGAGACACGCGATGGATCGGCGTCATACCCGGTCAGGGCAAAACCGGCCGCGAGGAGACGGCGCGCCACTGCGGTGCCGACCAATCCGAGGCCGATGAGGCCTATGTGCGTCCGCGGTGCGCTCACGACCGGCCCGGAACAAACAGGCATTCATCGACGCTGAAGTCGCGCATCAGCAAGGCCTGCGCTATGACTTTGAGAACACCAGCGCGCGGAACTTGCCCGGCAGCGCGCGAACAAACTCAAAGCGCATGGCGATGATGATGACAATGGACAGCCACATCACCATCGCAATGGGCCGCATCAAAAAGGGCTCAAGATTCCCATCGGAGAGGACCAGCCCGCGACGCAGGCTTTTTTCCAACAGGTCGCCCAGAACGATGCCAAGCACCAGCGGCGCCATCGGGTAGTTCAGTTGCCTGAGTATGAAACCCAGGATGCCAAATCCGAGCATGACCCAGATGTCGAACAGCCGACCGGCAATGGCGAAGGAGCCGACGGCGCACAGCACCAGGATGATGGGCACCATGACTGTCTGCGGCACCTGCAGCACACGGATCATCAGCCTGGTCAGGGTCAGCCCGTAGAACAAGATGCCGAGGGTGGCGAACATCATCATTGCCACCACGTCATAAACAAACTGCGGCGACTGCACCATGATCATCGGACCCGGTTGCACGCCGTGGATCAGCATCGCCGCCATCAAAACCGCGGCGGGCGCCGACCCGGGAATGGCCAGCGTCAGCACTGGAATGACCGCGCCAGGCACGCAGGCGTTATCGCCCGTCTCGGCCGCCATCAGGCCGTCGATTGAGCCCTTGCCAAACAGTTCCGGCTCCTTGCTCGCACGCTTCGCGGCGGCATACGAGGACCAGGCGGCGACATCCTCGCCCACGCCAGGAACTATGCCGATAAAGGTACCGATACAACCGGAGCGCAGAATAGTCCTCCAGTGCCGCGTGATATCGACCAGCTTGGGAATGACGGTATCGAAGGGATTGATCTTGACCGGCAGCTGGCGCTTTTTCATCACCGAGAGCAGCTCGGCAAAACCGAACGCGCCAACCAGCGCCGGCACCAACTGAATGCCGCCGGCGAGATCGCGATAGCCAAAGGTGAAACGCTCGTAGGCATAAATAGATTCTTGGCCTATGCCGGCGACAAACAAGCCAAGGAAACCCGCCATCCAGCCCTTGAGAGGATCATCGCCGGTCAGCGTGCCCGAGATGACGACACCAAACACGGTCAGCCAGAAAAATTCATACGCGCCGAACTTGAGCGCGAGCTCTCCAAGCAGCGGCGTAAACAAGGCGAGAAAAAACATGCCTATTAGCGTGCCCAGCACCGAGCCGGAAGTGGCAATGCCCATCGCGCGTCCGGCATGGCCTTGGCGCGCGAGCGCATAACCATCGAGGCAGGACGCGGCAGATGCGGGCGTGCCCGGAATGTTGAGCAGGATGGCCGAACGCGAGCCGCCGTAAATGGCGCCGACATAGGTGCAGATGAGTACCAGCAGCGCCTGGCTCGCTTCCATCTTGAGCGTCAGCGTGGTCATCAATGCGAGCCCCATGGTGGCAGTCAGCCCCGGCAGCGCACCGATGATCAGACCGACCAACGTGGACGAAAAAACATAGAACAGCGACTCTGGCGTGATAAAACTCCAGATCGAGTGGCCGAAGGCAATCAGTCCGCTGAACATACGGGTCGCGTCTCCTTAAATCGTGGGCTAGGGCTAGGGGCTAGGGCAAACGCACCAGAAAAACCTCCTGGAAGACGTAGGTCACCAGGAAGGCCGTGCCCGCGCCATACACCAGCGCGAGCACCGCGCCTTTGGCGGTTTCGCCCTTCGCGCTGCGCTCCGTCCAATCGAACAACAGAATGAAAACGGACACAAACAAAAAGGTCGCCAGCCAGAACGGAATGCCGCCGTGACCGACCATGCCCGCGGCATAGACAAGACTCATTGCGAGCACCCAGCCAACGCGAATTGCCGCAGCACGCCCGCCCGATGTCATGGCCCAGGGCGTTGCGCCAAGCCTGTGCCCGCCGGCGCGACCGGCGCGTAATGCAAGAAGCATCCCGAGCAGGAACATGACAGCGCCGAGAATACCCGGCACCAGACCGGGAACGGTGTAGAAGGTCGCGCCCTGCCCCTCCAGACGGTCCATGCGCCAGCATGCGATCACCACCGACAAGCCAAACACCATCCAGACCAGGGCCGAAATGAAATCGGCTCGTGGCGATACCTTATCTTCAATATCCTCAGCAATCATGCGTCAAGAGATGCCAAACTAAGTGTCGGGAAGGCGGCGAGTACGCCCATCATCTGGGACAGCCTCGCCGGAAAAGCTTTCGCTTGAAAATCAGGGCTTGGGAATACCGACGGTGTCGGGCGACACCTTGGCCTGACCGGAGTTGAATTTTTGCCAAGCGGCGTCCTGCACCGCCGGGAAGGCAATTTTTTGCGCTTCTTCTCCGGACGTGACAACCATCATCGCGCCGCGCGCGGTAGCGTATTTCTTGATGGCATCCGACTTGGTGACCTGCTCGGTCCATATTTTATTCAGCGTTGCCGTGACCTCTGCAGGCACCCCCTTGGGCACGAAAATGCCAAAGTAGCTGACCGGGATTTTAAAACCGGGGATGAAATTGGACAGAGGCGGTATGGTGCCGTAGCCCTCTATATCGATTGGCTTGTCGCCGACAACGGCAAGAGGACGCAGGCGCTTGCCGCGGATCATCTCGGACTGCTCCGAAGAGAGCTGTGTCGTCACCTCCGTCTCTCCGGCGACAGTGGCGATAACCGCCGGATTGCCGCCGTCATAGGTGACGTGCTTGTATTTCACGCCGGTGGCGGCAACGATCTGCTCCATCGCGGTATGGCCGCTGGAGTTTACGCCCGCAGTCGCTACCGACACTTGGCCGGGGCGCGCCTTCATCGCATCAAGCAGCGACTTCATGTCTTTGTGCGGCGAATTGGCCGACACGCTGACGATGGTGGGCAGGGCGAGGTTCAGGTACAGGTGCCAGTCCTGCACCGTGGTGTCGACCATGCCGAGTATCTTGTAGGATCCGAGGTCTTTGGGCGCACCCGAAGTCCAGGTGTAACCGTCCTTGGGCGCTTCCAGAGCGTTCTTGGTGCCAATGGAACCGGATGCACCAGGCTGATTGAGGACGATGATTTTCTGGCCCAGCGCCTTTTCCAGCTCACCCGCAGTGACACGAATCATCTGGTCGGTGGCGCCGCCGGCCGCCCAAGGAACGATCACGTTGATTGGCTTGGTCGGTTTCCATTGCGCGAACGCGCCGGGTGCCGCGGTAAGCGCAAGAGTCGCAAATGCGGCAAGCGCCGCGTTGACGCGCAGGGTGTGCAGGGATTTCACGGTGTCTCCTCCTCGATTCGATTCTGGTTGGGCGTCCCTCTCGAACGGAGGGTTTGCGGCATTATTAACTATCCTGTTAATAATATGCAAGGCGGCCGGACCGGCGGCCCAAGCAGAGGTACGACAACCGCGGTTATCGCTTGGCTTGATCGCCCACACGAACGATTTTCATGGTGTTGGTGCCGCCAGATTTGCCTATCGGCTCACCTATGGTCAACACGATCAGGTCCCCCTCCTGCACCACACCGTTTTCGACCAGCACGCGCTCGGCCTCGGCCAGCAATTCCTCGCGGTCTTCGCCCACGTATTTGACCACCAAGGGATAGGTGTCGCGGAACAGGCTGCAGCGATAGCGCGTCGTGGTCTGCGCGGTAAGCGCGTAAATCGGCACACCGCAGTTCAGGCGCGACATCCAAAGCGCGGTCGAACCCGATTCGGTCAGCGATGCGATGGCCTTGACCTTGAGGTGGAAAGCCGTAAATAACGCCGCCATGGCAATCGACTGGTCGACGCGCTGGAACACGCGGTTGAGGAAGTCCTGGTCGAGGCTCACCGGTTGCGATTTTTCCGCCTCGATGCAAATGCGGCTCATCGCCTCGATCGTCTCCACGGGGTATTTCCCGCTCGCCGTCTCCGCCGAGGTCATCACCGCGTCAGTGCCGTCGAGCACCGCGTTGGCCACGTCCGACACCTCGGCTCGCGTCGGGATGGGGCTGTCGATCATCGACTCCATCATCTGCGTGGCGGTGATGGTCAGCTTGTTCATCTCGCGCGCCATGCGGATCATGCGTTTTTGCAGCGCCGGCACCGACGCATCGCCCACTTCTACGGCGAGGTCGCCGCGCGCCACCATGATGCCGTCGGAGGCCGACATGATGTCGGCGAGCGCCTTCTCGGTCACCGCCTCGGCGCGTTCGATCTTGGCGATGAGCATGGCATGACCGCCAGCTGCGAGCAGCAGCTGGCGCGCCATGTACATGTCGGCGCTGGTTTTCGGGAACGACACGGCGAGGTAATCGGCTTTGAGTTGCGCCGCAGTACGCACGTCCTCCATGTCCTTGGCGGTGAGCGCCGGCGCCGTGAGGCCGCCGCCCTGGCGGTTGATGCCCTTGTTGTTGGAAAGCACGCCGCCATGGCGCACCTTGCAATGCACCTGGTTGCCCTTCACCGCAGTGACGAGAAACACGATGCGCCCGTCGTCGAGCAACAGCATGTCGCCGGCTTTCACATCGCGCGGCAGTTCCTTGTAATCCAGACCGACACGACCCTGGTCGCCCATTTCGCAATCGGCGTCGAGAATGAACGCATCGCCCGGATTAAGCGTGATCTTGCCGTCCTTGAACTTGCCGACGCGGATTTTCGGCCCTTGCAGATCGGCCATGATGCCGACCGTGCGTCCGACCTTGCGACTGACTTCGCGCACCATTGCGGCGCGCTTGAGATGGTCCTCGGCGGTGCCATGCGAGAAGTTCAACCTTACGACGTCGACCCCGGCGAGGAACATGCGCTCGAGAACCTCAGGGTCGCTGGATGAAGGCCCCAGCGTTGCGACTATTTTGGTGCTGCGTTGCATGGTTGGCGTCCTGTTTTTTAAACCTCAATGCCTGGAAACCCGCACCAGGAAAGGCTTTCCAGCCATTCTCGCCAGAAAACCGCTTCAACGCGGCGCTGCAGCCCGCTCTTCGAGTATCTTAATCGCCGGCAGCGTCTTACCTTCGAGAAACTCCAGGAAAGCGCCGCCGCCGGTGGAGATATAGGAGATCTTGTCGGCAACACCGTACTTGGCGATTGCGGCGAGCGTGTCACCGCCACCGGCTATGGAAAACGCGCTTGAGCCTGCGATGGCCTCAGCGATGGCCTTGGTGCCGCCGCCAAAAGCCTCGAATTCAAACACGCCCACCGGGCCGTTCCAGACCACGGTGCCCGCCTTCGCAATCAACTGCACCAGCTGTTTCGCCGATTCGGGGCCGATGTCGAGAATCAGGTCATCGGCCTCAACTGCGGTGGTGGGCTTGGTGCTCGCCTTGGCTGCGGCCGAAAATTCCTTGGCGCAAACAACATCAACCGGAACCGGCACTGCGCCGCCCTTTACTTCGAGGATACGCCTGATTTTTCCCGCCTCTTCGACCAGGTCGGCCTCGGCCAGCGACTTGCCGATCTTGCCGCCAGCGGCCAGGATGAATGTGTTGGCGATGCCGCCACCGACGATAAGCTGATCGACCTTTTCGGCCAGCGCCGCGAGTATGCTCAGCTTGGATGAGACCTTGGAGCCGGCGACGATGGCCACCAGGGGACGCTTGGGGCTGAGCAAAGCCTTGGTTAGAGCGTCGATCTCGGCGCCCATCAGCGGGCCGGCACAGGCGAGGGCGGCGAACTTCGCGATGCCGTGGGTGGTGGCCTCGGCCCGATGCGCGGTGCCGAAAGCATCGTTGACGAAAACATCGCACAGCGCAGCCATTTTTTTAGCCAGCGTCTCGTCGTTCTTTTTTTCGCCCTTGTTACAACGGCAGTTTTCCAGCAGCACCAGTTCGCCCGGCTTGACCGCTACGCCGTCCAGCCAGTCATGCAGCAAAGGCACGGGCCGGCCGAGCAACTCGGCCAGCCGTTTGGCCACCGGGGCAAGCGAATCTTCGGGCTTGAGTTCGCCCTCGGTGGGACGGCCCAGGTGCGATGTCACCATCACGGCGGCATTCGCATCCAGTGCCATGCGGATCGCCGGCAACGACGCGCGAATGCGCGTGTCATCGGTGATGCGGCCGGCCTCGTCCTGCGGAACATTCAGGTCGGCGCGTATGAACACGCGCTTTCCGGCAAGCTTGGGGACCAAGTCGGCCATTTTCAACACAGGCATGACGACCCGCCCCTTACTTTGCGTTGACCAGCGCCAGCGTAGTGTCGAGCATGCGGTTGGAAAAGCCCCACTCGTTGTCGTACCAGGAGCAGACCTTCACCAGCGTGCCCTCGGCCACCTTGGTGAGCGAGGCATCAAAGGTGGACGAGGCCGGGTCATGATTGAAGTCGCTAGACACCAGCGGCTCGGTGTTGTAGTTGAGAATGCCCTTCAACTCGCCCTCGGAGGCGGCTTTCATGATGGCGTTGACTTCATCGACACTGGTGGCGCGTTTGGCGGTGAAGGTCAGGTCGACGATGGACACGTTGATGGTGGGCACACGCATGGCGTAGCCGTCGAGCTTGCCGTTCAGTTCCGGCAGCACCAGTCCAACCGCGGCGGCGGCGCCGGTCTTGGTCGGGATCATGTTCATGCTGGCCGAACGTGCCCGGCGCAGGTCCTCGTGGTAAACGTCGGTCAGCACCTGGTCATTGGTGTAGGCATGCACGGTGGTCATCAGCCCGCTCACCACGCCGATTTTTTCGTGCAGCGGCTTGACCAGCGGCGCGAGGCAGTTGGTGGTACACGATGCGTTGGAGATTACCGTGTCAGAGGCCTTCAGCACCTTGTGGTTGACGCCGAACACCACGGTGGCGTCAACATCCTTGCCGCCGGGGGCCGAGATGATGACTTTTTTCGCGCCTGCGGCGATATGCGCCGAGGCCTTTTCCTTGGTGGTGAAAAAACCGGTGCACTCGAGCACCACATCAACCTTGAGTTCCTTCCAAGGCAATTCTGCCGGGTTGCGCTTGGCGCAAACCTGGATGCGATCGCCATTGACGATCATGGTGTCACCTTCCACCGTGACCGTCCCGGGAAACTTGCCGTGCGCAGTATCAAAACGCGTCAGGTGGGCATTGGTCTTGGCATCGCCAAGGTCGTTGATCGCGACAATCTGGATGTCGTGTTTTTTGCCGCTTTCATAATGTGCGCGCAGGATGTTGCGGCCGATGCGGCCGTAGCCGTTGATGGCGATGCGGATGGTCATACTCTTACTCCTAGGAACTTGTTCAAAGTTGAAACAAAAAACTACTCAAATCCGTGCCGGCGCGTTCATCCATTCATCGCTTCCCGGAATGACTATCCGGGACGCGGGGGCATGCGGCTTGATCCAAATCAACCGCGCTCAGCCTTGCAGCACGGCCTTCACAGCCCGGACCACATTTTCAGCGGTAAAACCAAAATGCTTGAATAACTCGCCGCCGGGCGCCGATTCGCCGAAGCGGTCAAGGCCTACGGCAACCCCGTCAAGACCAACATATTTGTACCAACCTTCGGTGACGCCCGCTTCAACAGAAACGCGCGGCAGGCCGCGCGGCAGGACATCGCCCCGATAGCCCGCGTCCTGCCGGTCGAACAGGCTGGTGGAGGGCATGGAGACTACGCGCACGGCGATGCCCTCCTCTGCCAACTTGTCCTTTGCCATCATCGCCAGTTGCAGCTCGGAACCGGTGCCTATGATCACCGCCCGTGGCGAGGCCGCGTCGGCAAGCACATAGCCGCCGCGCCGGATGTTGGCGATGGCGGCGGCGTCACGCCGCTGGAAGGGCACGTTCTGGCGCGTGAAGAGCAGGCAGCTCGGGCCGTCCTTGCGCTCGGCCGCAGCCACCCAGGCCACCGCGGTCTCCACCGTGTCGCAGGGACGCCACACGTCCATGCCGGGAATGAGGCGAAGGCTGGCGGCCTGCTCGACCGACTGGTGGGTGGGACCGTCTTCGCCAAGGCCGATGGAGTCATGCGTGAAAACGAAAATATTGCGAATTTTCATCAGCGCCGCCATGCGCAACGCATTGCGCGAATAGTCGGCAAACGTCAGGAAGGTTCCCGCCTGCGGCAGGTAACCGCCGTGCAGGGTGAGGCCGTTGGCAATGGCCGCCATGGCAAATTCGCGCACGCCGTAGTTGATGAAATTGCCGCCCGACGACGGCTTCACCACCACCGCTTCAGGCCAGTTGGTGAATACGCTGCCGGTCAGGTCTGCGGCGCCACCGATCATTTCGGGCAATACCCGCGCCAGCGCGCCGATGGCGTTTTGCGAGGCCTTGCGCGTGGCCAGTGTTTCCGCTTTTACATTCGTCTGCTCAATCAGTGCGGCGGCGGCAGCCGGCCAGGCTTGCGGCAAGTCGCCGGCGATGCGCCGTTTATATTCGGCCGCCTCAGCCGGATACGCCTTGGCATAGGCACGTGCGACACGCTGCCATTTCTTTTCCAGCCTGGCGCCCTCCGCACGGCCATCCCATGCGTCATAGACCGCCTGCGGAATTTCAAACGGCGGGTGGTTCCAGCCTATGGCGGCGCGCGTGGCGGCGACCTCGTCCGGCCCCAGTGCCTCGCCGTGCGCCTTGGCCGTGCCCGCACGCTTGGGCGAGCCCTTGCCGATCACGGTCTTGCAGCAGATCAGGGTCGGGCGGTTTTTCTCACGCCTGGCCTTCTTGATCGCTGCGTCGACGGCGTCGATATCATGGCCGTCAACATTACGGATAACCTGCCAGCCGTAGGCCTCGAAACGCTTCGGCGTGTCGTCGGTAAACCAGCCGGCGACCTGGCCGTCAATGGAGATGCCGTTGTCGTCGTATAACGCAATCAACTTGCCCAGTGCCAGCGTTCCGGCGAGCGAGCAGGCCTCATGGGAAATCCCTTCCATCATGCAGCCGTCACCGAGGAAGCAGTAAGTGAAGTGATTGACCAGCTCGAGGCCCGGCTTGTTGAATTCCGCGGCAAGCAGCTTTTCCGCCAACGCCATGCCCACGGCGTTGGCGATGCCCTGCCCAAGCGGGCCGGTGGTCGTCTCCACGCCCGGCGTGACGCCATGTTCGGGGTGTCCCGGCGTTTTGGAGTGCAGCTTGCGAAAGTTGCGCAACTCGGACATCGGCAAGTCATAACCGGTCAGATGCAGCAACGAATAAATGAGCATCGATCCGTGCCCGTTCGAAAGCACGAAGCGATCGCGGTCAGCCCAGGCCGGGTTGGCCGGGTTGTGGCTAAGGTGGCGGTTCCACAGCGCGACGGCGATGTCAGCCATGCCCATGGGCATGCCCGGATGGCCGGAATTGGCGGCCTGGACGGCGTCCATGGCCAGGGCGCGAATGGCGTTGGCGAGATCTTTGCCCGCAACGCCGGGCGCAACAGCAGGATTGGTCATGATGGCAGGGTGCGGGCGCTTACAAGAGTTTGCGGTGGATGGTGCGGGGAAATTTATTCGTTATGTCATGCGGCTCAACTTATAATTATCGGTCAATTGAGGGGCTTTGGCTATCGGGCCAGAACACCACCCCGCACCCGTACTGCATTCCCACGCAAGGAGAACAAGATGGCAAAACTGGCATTTATCGGACTGGGCGTAATGGGCTTTCCCATGGCCGGGCACCTGGTCGCCAAGGGCGGGCACGAAGTCACGGTCTTCAACCGCACCCGCGCCAAGGCCGATGCCTGGGTGGCCAAATTCGGTGGCAAAGCCGTCGCCACGCCAGCTGAGGCGTCCAAGGGCGCTGAAATTATTTTTTGCTGCGTCGGTGACGATCCTGACCTGCGCGAAGTCATGTTGGGCACGAACGGCGTGTTCAGCGGCGCCGGCAAGGGGGCCATCATTGTCGATCACACCACCGCCTCGGCCAAGATCGCGCGCGAATTGTCCGCCGAAGCCGAGCAGCGCGGCTTCAAATTTCTGGACGCACCGGTCTCGGGCGGCCAGGCCGGCGCGGAAAACGGCGCGCTGACAGTCATGGTGGGCGGCGACGCCGCGGCGTTCGAGATTGCCATGCCGGTGATGATGCATTTCTCCAAGGCGGTGACGCTGATGGGCGCGTCCGGATCAGGGCAGCTTGCCAAAATGGTGAACCAGATCTGCATCGCCGGGCTGGTGCAGGCCCTGTCGGAGGGCATCAACTTCGCGCAAAAAGCCGGGCTCGACGCCAAGCTGCTGATCGATGTCATCTCCAAGGGTGCCGCGCAGTCGTGGCAAATGGAGAACCGCGGCAAGACCATGGTTGATGACAAATTCGAATTCGGTTTCGCCGTCGACTGGATGCGCAAGGACCTGCGCATCGCCATGGAACAGGCGAAAGAGATCGGCGCGCCCCTGCCGGTTACGGAGCAAGTGGACCGGTTCTATGGCGAAGTGCAAAAGCTTGGCGGCAACCGCTGGGACACTTCCAGCCTGATCAGGCGTTTCCGGAAAACCTGACCCGCCCGCGCGACCGGCGGCAAACCACCATGATGCCCTTCTCAGCACCGCAAGCCTATGTGGCGGGCATTTGCGCGCCGGAACAGCTTGCGGACAAGGTGCAATGGTTTGTGTTTCGCAACACGGAACTGCTCGTGGCCGAGGCGCATTTCTCGCTACCGGCAGAACCGCAAGCGCTGGGTCTTGAACTGCTGCGCAGCCAATACCTTGGCCTTCTGGGCGACAAGCACTGCTTTTCCTGCGAGGTGCAGGCCGAAGCTGCGGCGCCTGCAGGCTGGGCGTTCAGCGGATTGCGCGCCCTGTTCGGGCAGATCGACGACGCCTGCTTCGCCCTCGCCGGACGCGCCCTGCAGATTGTCGACTGGGATCGCACCCATCAGTATTGCGGCAGTTGCGGCACGCCGACGCTCATGCGCACCGATGAGCGCTCACGCCAGTGCCCCGCCTGCCAGCTGACTTTTTATCCGCGCATCGCCCCCGCTGTCATGGCACTCATCAGGCGCGGCGACAGCATCCTGCTGGCGCGCTCACCGCGTTTTCCCGAAGGCATGTACAGCGCGCTTGCCGGTTTTGTCGAGCCAGGCGAAACACTGGAGCAATGCCTCGCGCGCGAGGTATTCGAAGAGGTCGGCATCCGGATCGGCAACCCCCGCTATTTCGCCAGCCAGCCCTGGCCCTTCCCGCACTCGCTAATGATCGCTTTCGTCGCCGACCACGAAAGCGGTGAAATCGCCATGGACGGCGTCGAGATCGTCGCCGCAGAATGGTTCAATATCTCCTCTTTACCACGACTACCTGCTAAAATAAGCATCGCTCGAAATCTGATCGACGCGGTGGTTGAAGAAATGAAGCGGGAGATGTTCGCATCTCAGTCGTAGAGCCGGTAAAAATACAGAATCGAAAAGATTCGCAGCAACACGGGCTCGCCAACATTACGGGGATTTATGCAAATTGAAGGGTCTCCATCTTGTCGCCAACCTGTACCGCTGCGAAGGGGATGCGCGGTTCCTCACTGACTCGGCGCTGCTGCGTCAGTTTTGCCTCGACACGGTCATCGAATCGGGTCTGACCGTAGTCGGAGACCTGTTCCACCAGTTTGAAGGTGGCGGCGTTACCGGGGCAGTCGTCCTCGCCGAGTCGCATCTCGCCATCCACACCTGGCCCGAACTCAACAGCGTCACCCTCGACGTTTACGTCTGTAATTACACTCAGGACAACGGCGCAAAAGCGCGTGCCGTACTGGATGCGTTCATGACCTTGTACGCGCCCGGCGATTACGTCCGCCATGACGTTCCGCGCGACGAGCAGTTCCTGTACGAGTGGCTGAACAAGGATTATGGCTTCTTTCTGCGATCCTCTGGCCGTATCGCCGACAGCCGTACGGCATTCCAACACCTGGAAGTTCACGACACACCGCAATTCGGCAAGCTGTTCCGCCTCGACGACTGCTTCATGACATCCGAGCGGGACGAATTCTATTACCACGAAAACCTTATCCACCCCGCGCTCACCGCGCACGATGCGCCCAAGACCGTGCTGATCATCGGCGGCGGCGACGGCGGATCCAGCGAAGAGGCACTTAAGCACCCTTCAATCGAACAGGTGACGATGGTCGAACTCGACGAAAAAGTCGTCGATATCGCCAAAGAACATCTACAAAAAGTCCATAACGGTGTATTCGACAATCCCAAGTTGCGCGTCATCATCGACGACGGCCTGAAATTCGTCACTCGGACTCGGCAAAAATACGATCTCATCGTACTCGACCTGCCCGACCCCATAGGTCCGGCGGCGGCCCTGTACGAAGCGGCGTTTTTTGCCGACTGCAAGCGCATTCTGGCCCCCGGTGGCGTGCTCACCCTGCACATGGGCTCACCCGTATCGCGTCCCGAGCATGTGCGCGACATTTACCGACGCCTTGCCGCCGAGTTCGCCATCGTAAAACCCTGCGTCATGTTTATTCCGCTTTATGGCACGCTCTGGTCAATGGCTGTGTGCTCCGACACGCTGGACCCGACCGCCGTTGCCGGCGCAGAAATTGACAAGCGCATCCTGCGCCGCGGAATCGACCAACTGCAGTACTACAACGGGGCAACACACCACGCCGTGTTCGCCCTGCCCAATTTCGTTCGCGACCTCACCGTGGGGCAGCGCACATCGCCCACCTTGGTTGGCAAGCAACGGGCGGCAGGCGGCAAGTAAGCGCCGTGCCCCCGGCGGCTTCCGCGCTATTTTAGCGCGCCGCCACCACCCGCTTTGGTGACAGCAACCTGGTGGCAACAACAGGCTTTAGCAAAAGCCGAAACCTAGCTGTGGCTGACGACCGCTGATGATATCGGCCAGCGCGTGCCCAGACCCGCACGCCATGGTCCAGCCAAGGGTGCCGTGCCCGGTGTTCAGAAACAGGTTGGCAAACCGGGTGCGGCCGATTAGCGGTCGGTTCGAGGGCGTAGCCGGCCGCAAGCCGGCCCAGCACTGCGCCGCGTCGGCACGTCCGGCTTGCGGAAACAGCTCCTGGGAGCGCTTGATCAGCGCCTCGCAACGCACCCTGCTGATATCGGTATTGTAGCCGTTGAGCTCCGCTGTTCCGGCCACTCGCAGCCGGTCTCCCAGTCGCGAAAAGACGATTTTTCGTTCGTGATCGGTCAGGCTGAGTCGCGGCGCCACATCGCCTTCGGCGAGCGGCAGCGTGACCGAATAACCCTTCACCGGATAGACCGGCAGGCAAAGGCCCAGCGGCGACGCCAACCTGGGCGAATAGCTGCCCAGCGCCAGTACGTAGGTGTCGGCGTCAAAAATTTTCCGCCCGCCCCCAACAAGCACCTGCACGCCGGCAATTTTTCCGTCCTCCGCAATCAGCCGCTCAATGCTGCAATTCCAGTGAAAGTCCACCCCGCGCGCAGCCGCCATCGCCGCCAGCGATTGGGTAAAAGCGAAAGCGTCGCCGGATTCGTCCGATGCGGCATACATGCCGCCATACAAACGCGCGCGCGTATGCGCCAGCGCCGGCTCGATGGCAACGCATTCATCCGGAGCAAGCAAACGAGCCTCGAGACCCATTCCGTTCAGCAAAGCGGCCTCATGGCGCGCGCGCTCAAACAGTCGCGGCTCGGTGTAAAAATGCAAAATACCCCGGGTATTCTGCCCGTAGGCTATTCCTGTCTCGAGGCGCAATTGCTGAAGGCGCTCGCGGCTGTAAAGGGCGAGTGCGAAGGCCTGCCGGGTATTTGAGCGGCTGCGCCAAGGCAGGCATTCCAGCAAAAAACGCGCACCCCACAGCCATTGTGCAATATCGGCGCGCGGACGGAATAGCAGCGGCGCATCCTCACGCCCCAACCACTGCATAAGCTTTAGCGGCGCGCTGGGATTGGCCCAGGGTTCTGCATGACTCACCGATATCTGGCCGCCATTGGCGAAGCTCGTCTCCATCCCCGCCCCGGGCTGACGCTCAAGCACCGAAACCTTATGGCCGGCCGCCGCGAGATACCAGGCGCTCGCAACACCGACAACCCCGGCACCCAGCACAATGACCCTCATAACTTAAGCTTCCAGTCTCCCGGCGAGTGTGCGTCGCCATGCATAAGAAAAGGGGCAGCGCCTTTCGGCCTGCCCCTTTGACCTGACAAACGGCGAAAAATTATTTCGCTGGCACGACCTTCTGGCGCTGTTCGCCGAGCCCCTGCACACCGAGGGTAACAATATCGCCGGGCTTGAGAAACTTGGGCTCGGGCTTGATGCCCAGTCCAACGCCGGGGGGCGTGCCGGTGGTGATGATGTCGCCGGGCAACAAGGTCATGTAATTCGAGACGTGCGAAACAATTTTCGCGCAGTTGAAAATCATCGTGCGCGTGTTGCCCGTCTGCATGCGCTGGTCGTTCACGTCCAACCACATTTCGAGCGACTGCGGATCGGTTATCTCATCGGTCGTCACAAGCCAGGGGCCGATCGGACCAAAACTGTCATTGCTCTTGCCCTTGTCCCACTGGCTGGTAACAAGCTGGAATGCGCGCTCCGAAACGTCATTGACGATGCAGTATCCGGCGACATAGTTGAGCGCCTTTTCCTCGGACACATATTGCGCCTTGGTGCCGATGACGATAGCCAATTCGACCTCCCAGTCGAGCTTGGTGGAGTTGCGCGGCTGGATGATGTCGTCGTTAGGGCCGGAAATGCAGGTGGTCGCCTTCATGAACACCACCGGCTCCGAAGGGATCGGCATACCGGCTTCCTTGGCATGGTCCGAATAGTTCAAGCCGATCGCGACAAATTTCGAAATGCCGGTGTAGGGCACACCAAGGCGCGGCTCGCCTTTTACCAGCGGCAGGGTCTCGGGCTTGATCTTTTTCAGCTTGGCCAAACCCGCCGGCGACAGCGTTGCCTGGTCAATATTGGGCAACACATGGGACAAGTCACGCAACTGCCCCTGCGCATCGATCATGCCTGGTTTTTCGAATCCACTCTTGCCATAGCGACACAATTTCATATTTTTCTCCGAATTTTCTGCTCCCACGGACAGCGAAGGATTATAGCAATCGCGCCCCGGAATCTGTAGATAAATCGCTCACAAATCGTGCCCGTTCAGCGCAAGTTACTGTATAAAAAGAATGTTTTTAGATAAGCCCGCGCAACAGCAATACCGTATCCCGCCATACCGATAAAAGCCGGCTGCGCCGCCTTCTAGATCGTCATTCCACCGTCGACGGAAAAGGCCCCCCCGGTGGCAAACAACGATTCGTCCGAGGCCAGATAGATGAATATAGGCACCATATCCTCGACCGTACCCAAACGCCCCATTGGCTGGCGCTCAATGAAATCCTTGCGCGCCTGGACCGGATCGGCAAACGCGTTGATCCGCCCCTCAAGCGAAGGCGTTGCGATGGTGCCCGGACACACTGCGTTGCAACGCACTCCCTGTTTGACATAATCGGCGGCAATCGCCTTGGTCAGCCCGATGACCGCCGCCTTGCTCGCGCCATAAGCAAGGCGGTTGGGCAGCCCCTTTATGCTCGATGCAATCGACGACATATTGATGATGCTGCCCTTGTTCTTCTTCAGCATCCCAGGCAAGAATGCGCGGGTGGTGAAAAACATCGCTCGCACGTTGATATCGAAACTTTTGTCCCAGTCCTCCGGCGTGCAATCAAGGGCGCTGCCATGCGCAACCCAACCGGCGCAGTTAAACAGCACGTCCACAGCGCCAACCTCGGCCGCGATGCGCGCGATCGCTGCGTCATCGGTCACATCAAGCTGCCGTGTCTTTATCCCGGGCACGCCTTCCAACTCGGCCAGCAATTTCGCGTTCACATCAGTCGCCCAAACGCTGGCGCCCTCCTTGGCGAACGCCACCGCAGCCGCGCGTCCCATACCCTGCGCCGCCGCCGTAATGAATGCAATCTTCCCTTCCAGCCTGCCGCTCATCCCATCCCCTTTCAATGTTGATGTTTCTCGATGTTTTTTGTACAAACCAGACCAGACCAACAAATCACACAAACACGAACAACGAACACGAACGCACGCGAACACAAATGCAATTTACGCAGGGTATTTGTGGTGCACCGCAACATCTGATGCGCATTAAAATCTCAAATTGGTCTGACCACTTGACCAAAGTGTAACGCGCTCGTTAAGCTAACGTCCACCCCTCGCAGACAGCCCATAAGAATTCCAAGACTATGCCGCTGCAAACCGTAGAGACACGCCGCCTGTACCGGCAGATCGCCGACCAGATTCACGCGCTCATCGTCGGCGGAGAATACGCCCCCGGCTCACGCCTGCCGCCCGAGCGCACTTTGGCAAAGCAGCTTGGCGTGTCAAGACCGTCGGTGCGCGAAGCGCTGATCGCTCTTGAAGTCGAGGGTATGCTCGATGTACGTGTTGGTTCGGGCATCTATGTGACGCAACCGGGCGAGCGCGGCGGGCACGAACCCCTGAATGACCCCACCGGCCCGTTCGAGGTCATCAGCGCACGCGGGCTGATAGAAGGGGAGTGCGCCGCGCTCGCGGCAAAAAACGCCAGCACCCTGCAGATGCGCGCCATCCGCGGCGCCCACGCCGGCATGCTGGCGGAGAGCAAAAAACACCACAACCCGCTCGATGCCGACCGGCTTTTCCATGTGCGCATCGCAGAGGCAAGCGGCAACAGCGCTCTGGTGCTCGTTGTGCAAACGCTGTGGGACCAGCGCATCGGCCCGCTATACCGCAGCCTCGAGCGCAAGCTCGAATATCCCCGAATGGCCGCTGAAACCATGCGCGAGCATCAATCCATAGTCAACGCAATCGTCAAACGCGATGCGCGCGGCGCAAGGGCCGCAATGCGCCAGCACATGAAAAAAACCCACCAACGCTACATCAAGGAATGGAGTGCGGAAAACTAGCATGGCCACAGTCACGCTCAGAGATGTACGCAAGTCCTTTGGCAGCACGCCGGTGGTGCATGGCGTCGATATCCTCATTGAGGACGGAGAATTCTGCGTCCTCGTCGGTCCTTCCGGATGCGGCAAGTCGACGCTGCTGCGCATGATCGCCGGACTGGAAGAAATATCCGCTGGCGAGATCCTGATCGGCGAGCGCGTGGTGAACAATGTCGCACCGAAGGAGCGCGACATTGCCATGGTGTTCCAGAACTATGCACTGTATCCGCACATGACCGTGCGCGACAACATGGCATTCAGCCTGAAGCTCGCACGCACGCCGAAAGAACAGATGCAGCAGCGCGTGGCCGAGGCTGCGGGCATTCTCGGGCTGACCGATTACCTTGAGCGCTATCCGCGCCAGCTCTCGGGCGGCCAGCGCCAGCGCGTGGCCATGGGCCGCGCCATCGTCAGGAAGCCCCAGGTGTTCCTGTTCGATGAACCGCTCTCCAACCTGGATGCCAAGCTGCGCGTATCGATGCGCACCGAGATCAAGGCACTGCACCAGCGGCTCAAAACAACTTCGGTTTATGTCACGCACGACCAGATCGAGGCAATGACCATGGCCGACAGGATCGTGGTTATGAACGCGGGCAAGGTCGAACAGATCGGCTCGCCGCTGGCCCTTTACGACAACCCGGCCAACCTGTTCGTCGCCGGTTTCATCGGCTCGCCGGCAATGAACTTTGTTCCCGGAAAGGCGACCGGGAACGGCAGCATTTCGGTTGCACAAGGGCATGATATCCCGCTACACGCCGGAGTGAAGGTCGAAGCCGGCCGCGACGTCATCGTCGGCGTGCGTCCGGAGCACCTCGCGGTGTCGGCAAGCGGCCTGCCGGTGGAAGTTGTGGTGGTCGAACCCACCGGCGCCGACACCCAGATCTTTTGCAAGCTTGCTGGCGTCGACATCACCGCCGTCGTGCGCGAGCGTCATGAGTTCCATCCCGGCGAAACGATCCGCTTGGCGCCCCAACTGACGTTCCTTTTCGACCCCGCGAGCGGGGCAAGGCTCGCCTGAGAACTTAAATCACCAAAGGAGGAAAACATGAGCATGATGAAACGCAGGGACTTTCTGAAAACCACCGTCGGTATCGCCGCAGGGGCAGCCGCTCCGGTGGCCTTGATGAAGGAGGCGCAGGCCCAGCAGTGGACCGGCCAGCCCGAGAAGGGCGCGAAGCTACGCGTACTGCGCTGGAGCCGCTTCGTGCAGGGCGACATCGACCAGTACATGAAGAACGTCGCCGCCTTCAGCCAGAAATACGGCGTCGAGGTGCGTGTCGACAACGAGGGCTGGGAAGACGTGCGTCCCAAGGCTGCAGTCTCTGCCAACACCGGCGCGGGCCCGGACATCATCCTGTCGACCAACGACGATGCCAACCTCTACCCCGATAAACTGCTCGACGTAACCGACCTGGGCGAATACCTGGGCAAGAAATACGGCGGCTGGTTCCCCGCCGCACAGGCATTCAACCGCCCCGACGGTAAGAAGTGGATCGCCATCCCGCTCGGCTCAGCCGGCGCGATGATGGTCTACCGCGAGAGCATGCTCAAGGCAGCCGGCGTCACCAGCTTCCCGAAGACCACGGACGACTTCCTGAAAATGATGAAGGCGCTACACGCCAAGGGCACGCCCGGCGGCTTTGCTCTGGGCAACGCGACCGGCGACGGCCTTTGGTGCAACTGGCTGATCTGGGCCTTCGGTGGCAAGCTTGTCAACGAGAAGAACCAGGTCGTGATCGACAGCCCGGAAACGCTGAAGGCGCTCGAGTACGGCAAGGAACTTTACGCCACCTTCATCCCGGGCACGCTGTCCTGGCTCGACCCGAACAACAACAAGGCCTTCCTTGACGGCCAGATTTCGGTCACCAACAACGGCATCTCGATCTACTACGCGGCGAAGAACGCCACGGACCCGAAGATCAAGGAACTGCAGGCCGACATCCAGCACGCCCCCTACCCCATAGGCCCCGTGGGCGTGGCCACCGAGTCCCACCTGTTCTTCAACCAGATGATCATGAAGCACACCAAGTACCCGAAGGCGGCCAAGGAGTTCCTGCGCTTCATGATGGAGAAAGAGCAGTTCGAGTCCTGGATGACGGCTGCGGGCGGCTACATTGCCCCGCCGCTCGCCGACTACACGAAAGCCGCGATCTGGACATCTGACGTGAAAAACACGCCATACCGCGACGCCGTGAAAAATCTGCGTCCTGCGGGCTATGCCGGCAAGCTCGGCTACGCCTCTGCGGGTGCATCAGCAGACTTCATTGTTGTCAACATGGTGGCCGAAGCTATCAGCGGTGCGAAGACACCGAAGGAAGCCGCAGAGCGCGCGCAAAAACGCGCCGAGCGCTACTACAAGGTGTAAGCAGGATCTATCGAGTGAGTCACTGGCTTAACAACAGGAACGTCCTCGGGTTGCTATTCATGCTACCCGCGGGCCTCCTGTTGCTCGTTTTCCTAACCTATCCGCTCGGTCTGGGCACCTGGCTGGGCTTTACCGACGCTAAGGTCGGGCGCGCCGGCGAGTGGGTGGGCACGGAGAATTTCGAATTCCTGTTCGGCGACAGTGTCGCGCGCCTGTCGCTCTTCAATACCTTGTTCTACACCGTCGTCGCGAGCATCATGAAGTTCGCACTCGGCCTGTGGCTCGCGTTGCTCCTTAACAAGGACCTGCCGGTCAAGGCCTTCCTGCGTGCCATCGTGCTGCTGCCCTTCATTGTCCCGACCGCCCTGTCGGCGCTCGCGTTCTGGTGGCTTTATGACTCGCAATTCTCGGTCATCTCTTGGGCGTTCATGAAGATGGGCCTCATAAACCAGTACATCGACTTCCTCGGCGATCCCTGGATGGCGCGCCTTGCCACCATCGCCGCCAACGTCTGGCGCGGCGTGCCCTTTGTCGCCATCACGCTGCTGGCCGGACTGCAGACCGTGTCGCCCTCCCTGTACGAAGCCGCCTCACTCGATGGCGCCACAGAATGGCAGAAATTCCGGCACGTCACGCTGCCCATGCTCACGCCCATCATCGCAGTAGTGATGACCTTCTCGGTGCTGTTCACCTTCACCGACTTCCAGCTGATCTACGTGCTGACCCGTGGCGGTCCGCTCAACGCCACCCACCTCATGGCAACGCTCTCCTTCCAGCGCGCCATTTCCGGCGGCGCGCTAGGCGAAGGTGCGGCGCTCGCCACCGCGATGGTGCCATTCCTGCTCGCCGCAATCATGTTCAGTTACTTCGGCCTGCAGCGCCGCGCCTGGCAGCAGGGCGGAACCGACAAATAGAAACGCAGGAAAACCCGTGAACCAAAACGAAACCCAAGACTCCGCCGGAATGGCCTATCTCGACTCGCGCCTGCGGCGCTGGGTCACGGTCTACCTCCCCCTGCTCGCCTTCCTGTTCGTACTGCTGTTCCCTTTCTACTGGATGGGGATGACCGCGTTCAAACCGAACGAGGAACTCGTATCCAAGGCGGCAAACCCGTTCTGGATTAACAACCCGACGCTCGTCCATTTTGAAAAACTGCTGTTCCACACCTCTTATCCGCAATGGATGTGGAACACGGTGGTGATCTCTGTTATCGCCACATTCACCTCGCTCGCCGCGAGCGTGTTCGCCGCCTATGCCATCGAGCGCCTGCGCTACAAGGGAGCCAGGCAGGTCGGTCTGGCCATTTTTCTCGCCTATCTGGTGCCCCCGTCCATCCTGTTCATTCCACTGGCCGCGATCGTGGTCCAGCTCGGCCTGTACGACACCAGGTGGGCGCTGATCCTCACCTACCCGACCTTCCTGATTCCGTTCTGTACCTGGCTGCTGATGGGCTACTTCCGTTCGATCCCGTATGAGCTGGAGGAATGCGCGCTGATCGACGGCGCAACGCGCTGGCAGGTGCTCATCAAGATCATCCTGCCGCTCGCTGTGCCGGGGCTGATATCGGCGGGCATATTCGCCTTCACACTGTCGTGGAACGAGTTCATCTACGCGCTAACATTCATCTCCTCCTCGGAAACCAAGACGGTGCCGGTTGGCGTAGTAACCGAACTGGTGGAAGGCGACGTCTATCACTGGGGCCCGCTGATGGCCGGCGCGCTGCTCGGCTCGCTGCCAGTGGCGGTGCTGTATTCCTTCTTCGTCGAGTACTACGTATCGGGCATGACCGGGGCGGTCAAGGAGTAGGCCCGACCCGTTGGGTTCGCATTTTTCTATGCGCGCGTGAATACCGCACGCTGTTTGAGCTCATTCACAAACAATAAAAGGTTTTGGACATGAATCAACTCGATTTTAAAGACCGCACGGCCATTGTCACCGGCGGCGCGACAGGCATCGGCCTCGCCATCGTCAAACGTCTGCTCGCCTCTGGTGCCAAGGTTCGAATCTGGGATCGCGATGCGCAGACATTGCAACAGACGCTGACAACGCTGGCCAACCCCGGCGCAAGCGGTGCCAATGTCGATGTGTCCGATGCGCAATCGGTGGCCAAAGCCACGGAGGATGCCGCCGCCGCACTGGGAAAAATAGACGTCCTGGTCAATAACGCCGGCATCGCCGGCATCAACACCCCGGTGATCGACTACCCCGTCGATGAATGGGAACGCGTGCTAAAGGTCAATCTCACCGGCCCGTTCCTGTGCTGTCGCGCCGTCGCTCCGCACATGGTGAAAAACAAGTACGGTCGCATCGTCAATATCGCATCGGTCGCCGGCAAGGAGGGCAATCCCAATGCGGTCGCCTACTCCGCCGCAAAAGCCGGCGTGATCTCGCTCACAAAATCGCTCGGCAAGGAGTTGGCGCAAACGGGGGTGCTGGTCAATTGCGTCACCCCGGCGGCGGCAAAAACGGCGATCTTCGACCAGATGACTGAGCAGCATATCAACTACATGCTGTCAAAAATTCCCATGAACCGGTTTGTACAGGTGGATGAAATCGCCGCGCTGGTCGGCTGGCTCGCATCACAGGATTGCTCGTTCTCCACGGCGGGCGTGTTCGATATTTCCGGCGGTCGCGCCACTTACTGAAGCTGATTCTCATATGGCAAAAAAACCCATCAAGAAACTGCGAAGCCAGGCCTGGTTCGGACGCGAGGATATTTACGGTTTTATTTACCGATCCTGGACGAAAAACCGCGGCATCCCTCATGACCAGTTTGACGGCAGGCCGGTTATCGGCATTTGCAACACCTGGTCTGAACTGACCCCGTGCAATTCTCATTTCCGCGCACTTGCGGAGCACGTTCGCAACGGGATTCTGGAAGCGGGCGGGTTCCCGCTCGAGTTCCCTGTAATGTCGCTGGGCGAAACATTGCTGCGTCCGACGGCGATGATGTTTCGCAACCTCGCCAGCATGGATGTCGAGGAATCAATTCGAGCCAATCCCCTCGACGGCGTCGTTCTGCTGGTCGGTTGCGACAAGACCACCCCTGCATTGCTGATGGGCGCGGCCAGTGTCGATGTGCCGGCCATCGCCGTTTCTGGCGGCCCGATGCTCTCGGGAAAATACCGTGGCACCGACATTGGGTCGGGCACCAACACCTGGTCTATGTCCGAGGATGTGCGCGCCGGCAAGATGACGCTCAACGAGTTCCATGAGGCGGAGTCATGCATGCACCGCTCACACGGCCATTGCATGACCATGGGCACCGCCTCAACCATGGCGAGCATGGTCGAGGCGCTTGGCATAGGCATGCCGGGCAACGCCGCTTTTCCCGCGGTGGATGCCCGCCGCAATGTGCTCGCACGCATGGCCGGCCGGCGTATCGTTGAAATGGTCAAAGAAGACCTGACCATATCGAAAATCCTCACCCGGCAGGCGTTTGAGAATGCCATCCGCACCAACGCCGCCATCGGCGGCTCGACCAACGCGGTAATTCACCTGATCGCCCTGGCCGGCCGCCTCGGCGTCAAGTTGGACCTCGACGATTGGGACCGCCTCGGCCGTGGCGTACACACCCTGCTCAACCTGATGCCCAACGGCAAGTTTCTCATGGAGGATTTTTGCTACGCCGGTGGCCTGCCCGTGGTGCTGCGCGAACTGGGTAAGAACGGCCTGCTGCACAAAAAGGCACTGACGGTAAATGGCCAGACAATCTGGGAAAACAACAAGAACGCCGAGTGCTTCAACCGCGACGTCATCACCCCGTTTGAAAAGCCGTTCAAGAAAAACACCGGTATCGCCGTACTGCGCGGTAACCTGTGCCCTGACGGCGCAGTCATAAAGCCCTCGGCGGCGACCCCCAGGCTGATGAAGCACAAAGGCCGCGCCGTGGTGTTCAAGAGCATCGGCGATTTCCACGCGCGCATTGATGATCCGAAACTCGACATCGATGAGAACTGCGTCATGGTGCTGCAAAACTGCGGCCCCAAGGGCTATCCGGGCATGGCCGAGGTGGGAAACATGCCCCTGCCTCCCAAGGTCTTGAAAAAGGGCATCACCGACATGGTGCGCATCTCGGACGCCCGCATGAGTGGCACGGCTTACGGCACGGTTGTGCTGCACGTGGCCCCTGAAGCGGCGGCCGGCGGCGCACTGGGCCTCGTGCAAGATGGCGACATCGTCGAACTGGACGTGGCAAAGCGCAAGCTCCACCTGCATGTTTCCGACGAAGAACTCGAACGCCGGCGAAAGAAATG
>CAMDRY010000013.1 GCA_945906975.1 Bordetella parapertussis
AACGTCTGGCTTGCCGGGTCGAAGCGGGCAATCTTGTTACCGGACATCACCGCAATGTAAATGCTGCCATCGGGCGCCACGGCCGGGTCGCGTGCAAAGCGCTGGGTTGGCAACGGCCACTCGCTTATTTTGCCCGAAGGCTCGCGCGCACCCGGCGTAACCCCGTAATTGGAGCCGCCGGCGAATGCCAATGCAGGCAGAACAAAACTTAAAATCGGAATCAACCATCGTGTCATTGGACGACCTAAGCTGAAAGTGAGACAAGTAGTGTGTCAGCCTTGCCCCCTTTGTTCTGGTCAGCAAAAACCCGGCATCACGTCTTGTCCAAATCCTGTCCAAATGAAAATGGACAAAAACCGGACGAGTGAAAAGCAGGCTTTTCGACGGGGCTTGATTTGATTGTAGTAGTGGTGCGCCCAGCAGGAGTCGAACCTGCGACCTTTGGTTTCGGAAACCAACACTCTATCCAACTGAGCTATGGGCGCGAGACCCGCAGTTTACGTCTTTTCCGGCTGTCGTGCCTGTTACATAGCGGCTGCAGCGTTTTCCAAGCTCTTGTTTAACGGTATAATTCGCCCTTTTTCAGCGGCCTTGAAGGAATATTCCATGAGTGAAGACAAGCACGAGCACGAATCTCCGATCAAGACGCCGGGCCAGCTGATCACGGTAGTCGTGCTGTCGTTCCTCATCCCCATCGTTCTCATTGTTATCCTCAGCCAACTCGTCACGACCGGCCCGAAAGCCGACCCGGCCGCGCTCAATGCCGACGCCATCGCGGAACGCCTTAAACCCTCGGCCAGCGTGACGCTGATTGATGCGAGTGCGCCCAAGGTGCTGCGCGGCGGCGAAGAGGTTACAAAAACCGCCTGTATCGCCTGCCACGGCAGCGGTGCCGCCGGCGCACCCAAGATCGGCGACAAGGCCGGCTGGGCGCCACGCCTGGCGCTAGGCCTCGACGGCCTGACCAAGTCAGCGATCAAGGGCAAGAACGCCATGCCGGCTCGCGGCGGCAATCCGGACATCGCCGACATCGAAATTGCCCGCGCCATTGTCTGGATGGCCAACCAGTCCGGCGCCAGCTTCAAGGAACCGGCAGCGCCGGCGGCCGCCAGCAAGGCCGCACCCGCTAAAAAGTAATCGGCATCACGCCCATCCCGAAACGGGGCAGCTTGGCTGCCCCGTTTTTTTTGGCGTGTTAGGCTGAGCCCAGCTTGTGTCCGCATCGCGGCGCAGCAGGTGGGTGACTAGCGGGCCATCAGAGCCGAAGCAGCCTCGCCCATAAAGGAGAAACGAACATGAAACTTTCACTCTTTACCGGCACGCTCTTCGCACTCACTCTTTGCGCCACGGCACACGCCCAGCAACCCATCGTCATCAAGTTCAGCCATGTCGTGGCCGAGAACACGCCCAAGGGCAAGGGCGCGATCAAATTCAAGGAGCTGGCCGAGGCCAAGACCAAGGGGCGCGTCAAAGTCGAGATCTACCCCAACAGCCAGTTATACAAGGATCGCGAAGAACTGGAGGCGCTGCAATTGGGCGCGGTGCAGATGCTGGCGCCCTCGGTCTCCAAGTTCGGGCCGCTCGGTGTGCGCCAGTTCGAGGTCTACGATCTGCCTTACATGTTCCCAACGCAGCTAGCGCTCGATCACGTTATCGACGGCCCGGTTGGCAAGGGCCTGTTCAAGCTGCTCGAGCCCAAAGAGATCATCGGCCTTGGTTACTGGAGCAACGGTTTCAAAGTGTTTTCAGCCAATCGCCCGATGCGAAAGCTGGATGACTTCAAGGGAATGAAAATCCGCATCCAGTCCTCCAAGGTGCTTGAGGGCCAGATCAAGGCGCTGGGCGCAATCCCCCAGGTAATGGCTTTTTCCGAGGTCTACACGGCGCTGCAGCAGGGCGTGGTCGACGGTGAGGAAAACAGCATCTCGAACAAGTACACGCAAAAAATGCACGAGGTGCAAAAACACCTCACGGTATCCGACCACGGGGTGATTATGTACGCGGTGGTCGTCAACAAGAAATTCTGGGAAGGCCTGCCGGCCGATATCCGCAAGAACCTCGACGAGGCGATGACCGAGGCGAGCCACTACGAGCGCAGCATCGCGCAAAAGGAAAACGACGACGCGCTGGAGAAAATAAAAGCCGCCAAAACGACCGAAATTTACATCCTGCCCAAAGCCGAGAAAGCCCTCTGGCGCAAGGCTATGATGCCGCTCTACCAGCAGTATGAGGGCGCGGTGGGCAAAGACACCATGCTGGCGATCGAAAAAATCGTTGAAGAAACCGAAAAGGCGGCGAAGAAATAATCCCCGGCCAATGCGCGTCCAATGCGCGTCCAGTGCGCGGCCACGCTACAGCCCATCGCCGCTTAATCCCCTCCCCCACCTGCACATGACGGACTCGCATGTTCAACCGGCTGCTTGACCATCTGGAGGAATGGCTGGTCGCGAGCTTCATGGCCCTGGCGACCATCATCATCTTTGTCGCCGTGTTGCACCGCTATACCGCGTCCATTCCGTGGGTTTGGCAGTTCACCCAACACCTGAGCCTGACCTGGGCGCAGGAACTTTGCATCTACCTGTTTATCTGGATGGCCAAGTTCGGCGCCGCTTACGGCGTGCGCACCGGCATCCATGTCGGTGTGGATGTCATCATTCGCGCCCTCTCGCCGGGCAAGCAGCGCTTCTGGGTGAGCTTCGGGCTGCTCGCCGGCGCGTTTTTCACCGGCATCATCGCCTGGCTGGGCGCGCTGTTCGTCATGCGCATACGCGGCCTTGGGCAGGTGTCCCCTGACCTTGAAATGCCCATGTGGATCATCTATCTGGCGGTGCCGCTCGGTTCCTCGCTGATGTGCTACCGGTTTATCCAGGTGGCATGGAACTACTTGGCAACCGGCTATCTCCCTTCGCATAACCACGCCGCTGTGGAAGGCCTGCACTCCGAATGAACGGCTGGATCATCTTTCCATTGCTGATCGTACTCATGCTCACCGGCATGCCAATCTCGATCGCGCTAGGTCTGACCGTACTCGCGTTCCTGTTCTTCATGACCAACATCCCGATCGAATTGGTGTCGCAGCGCCTGTTCACCGGGCTGGACCAGTTCGCCATCATGGCGATTCCGTTTTTCATTTTGGCCGGCACCTTCCTCACCCACGGCGGTGTGGCGCGGCGCATGATCCGCTTCGCCACCGCGCTGGTGGGCCACTGGCACGGCGGCCTCGCCATAGGCGGGGTGTTTGCCTGCGCGCTGTTTGCCGCCGTATCCGGTTCAAGCCCGGCGACCGTGGTGGCCATAGGAACCATCCTGATCCCGGCCATGGAAAAACAGGGCTATCCGAGAAAATTCGGCGTCGGCGCCATCGGCACGGCCGGCGCGCTGGGCATCCTGATTCCACCATCCATCGTAATGGTGATTTACTCGGTCTCGACCAACACCAGTGTCGGCAAGCTGTTCATCGCCGGCATCATCCCGGGCATCCTGCTCGCCGCGCTGCTGATGGGCATCACCTGGCTGGTGGCCAAACGGCGCGACTATCCGCGCATGAAGCGCGCCAGCCCGGGCGAGGTCTGGACGGCGTTTCGCGAAGCGATCTGGGGGCTGGCACTGATCTTTGTGGTCATCGGCGGCATTTACGGCGGGGTATTCACGCCCACCGAGGCGGCGGCGGTGAGCGCGGTATATGCCTTCGTCGTCGCGGTGTTCATCTACAAAGACCTCAAGCTGTCGGAGGTGCCCAAGGTGTTGCTCGCCTCGGCCAACATGAGCGCGATGCTGCTCTACATCATCACCAACGCCATCCTCTTCTCCTTTTTGCTCACCTCGGAGAACATCCCCCAGGAGATGGCGCAGTGGATCATCGACAAGCAGCTTTCGGTCTGGCTGTTCCTGCTCGGGGTCAACATCCTGCTGCTCATCGCCGGCAACTTCATGGAACCGACCTCGATTGTGCTGCTGCTCGCGCCCATCCTGTTCCCGGTGGCGATGAAACTGGGCATCGACCCGATCCACTTTGGCATCGTCATGGTGATCAACATGGAGGTCGGCCTGATCCACCCACCGGTCGGACTCAACCTGTATGTGGCAAGTGGTATCGCCAAGATGGGCCTGACCGAGACCACCATCGCGTTTGCGCCGTGGATCGTGGTGATGGTGCTCTACCTTCTGCTGATCACCTACGTGCCTGAGATCGCCACCTGGCTGCCCAACCTGATTTATGCCAAAGGCGGCGCCTGAACACCCGCACACTGACTGGAAATCCGCGCCAGACAAGGCTTTCCAGCCATCGGCAGTTATTTCAACGGGGATTTTTCCTTGCCTGACTCCCTCGGGCGCATCGGCTACAATCGCAATCCATTGTAAGTGAGCACGCAGCCCGGTTTCCCGCGCATGAAAATCCTGTTCATCGTCGACCCGCTCGACAGCCTGAAGATCTACAAAGACTCCACCTACACCATGATGGCCGAGGCGGCGACGCGCGGCCATGAACTGTATGTGATGCAGCAAGAAGAGCTGCTGTGGAAGCGCGGCAAAGTGATGGGCATTACGCGCCAGATCACCTTGCGCAACCATGCCACGCCCTGGTACCGGCTCGACCCGATGCTGGAAATGCCGCTGTCTGGGTTTGACGCCGTACTGATGCGCAAGGACCCGCCCTTCGACATGGAGTACGTCACCTCGACCTGGCTGCTTGAGCAGGCGCAGCGCGAGGGCGCCAGGGTGTTCAACGACCCGCGCGCGGTGCGTGACCACAACGAGAAGTTTGCCATCGCGCAGTTCCCGCAATTCACCGTGCCCACCGTGGTCACGCGCTCGGCCAGCCAGCTGCAGGCCTTTATCGACGAGCATCAGGATGTCATCCTCAAACCCCTGGACGGTATGGGTGGAAGCCAGATATTCCGCGCCCGCGCCAATGACCCCAACCGCAACGTGATTGTCGAGACGCTGTTGCATGAAGGGATGCGCAACGTCATGGCCCAGCGCTACATCCCGGAAATCGTCAACGGCGACAAGCGCGTGCTGCTCATCGCAGGCAAACCGGTGCCCTATTGCCTCGCCCGCATCCCGAAAGAAGGCGAAACGCGCGGCAACCTCGCCGCCGGGGGCCGCGGCGAAGCGCGTGAATTGACAGCGCACGATCGCAAGATTGCCGAGGCGCTCGGGCCTGAGCTGATGCGCCGCGGCCTGCTGCTGGTGGGGCTTGATGTCATCGGTGAAAACCTGACCGAAATCAACGTCACCAGCCCCACCTGCTTTCGCGAAATCATGGACCAGACCGGTTGTAATGTCGCCGGCCTGATGCTCGACGCACTGGAAGCCGCCTGCGGGAAAAAGGCTTGAGCGCGCAAACGCCTGCCGCAACACCGTTCGCCTCGGGCGCGCTGTTGGCCGCGGCCCTGCTGTTCGCAGCGCCCGGTTCTGTATGGGCACAGAGCTCCGCGCAGGCCGAGCTTGACTCGGCGCTTGAACTCTACACAGCGCGTCTGTTTTATTCGATCGCACGTTTTCGCACCACGCCGCCGGAGGGCATCACCCGCTACACCGAGGGCATCGTGCAGCTTCGCATCGACATCGGCGCAAACGGCATGCTGGAGCGCCATACCCTGCTGCGCGGCTCGGGAAACGGTACGCTCGACCAGCATGCGATCAACATCCTGCAAAGTGCCGTGCCGCAGACCGCAATTCCCAGCGGACTGCGCAACCGCCCCTTCTATATCGCGATCACCATTGATTTCAGCTCATAAACCCGCCCGCAATAAGCGCACAGGCAAGGCATGATCGGCATTCTCATCATTTCCCACGGTGCCTTTGGCGAAGCACTGATCCACAGCGCCAGCCATGTGCTGGGCAAGCGCCCGCTGCGGGTGCGCCAGGTCGGCGTGACCATGCACGATGACCCCGACGCCATGCTGCCGGTGGCGCAGGAACTGGTGAAACAACTCGATGATGGCGACGGCGTGCTGATCCTGTCGGACATGCTCGGCGCAACCCCCGCCAACCTGGCAACGCGGCTGCTCCAACCGGGCCACATCGAAGGGATCTCCGGCGTGAACCTGCCCATGCTCATACGCGCCCTCACCTACCGCGAAGAACCACTCGCGATAATCGTCGAAAAGGCAATCAGCGGCGGCACGGCCGGTGTGGTGCATCTCAATACGGACCAATGCAATGGCGCAAGCTGAAGCCCAGATCATCAACAAACTCGGACTGCACGCCCGCGCCTCGGCCAAGCTGACCAAGGTGGCAAGCAGCCATGCCTGCGAAGTCTGGCTGTCGCGCAACGGCCGGCGTGTCAACGCCAAAAGCATCATGGGCGTGATGATGCTTGCGGCGGGCAAGGGCAGCACCATACAGATCGAAACCACAGGCGACGGCGAGGAGGCGGCCCTGCAGGCCATTCTCTCCCTCATCGCCGAGCGCTTCGGGGAGGGCGAGTGAGCGGCCCGGACCTGTCGGGTGCCTCGGGCGCCCAGATGGCCAGCTTCACCCTGCACGGCAGCGGCGTGGCCGGGGGCATCGCCATCGGCCACGCACACCTCATCTCCACCGCCAGGCTGGAAGTCGCGCACTACGAAGTGGCGGCGACGGACATCGACGCCGAGATCACGCGCTTTGACAACGCCGTGGCACAGGTTCGCGGTGAACTGGCCGGACTCAAAGCCAGCCTCCCCGCGGCGTCTCCGACGGAAATGGCCGCCTTCCTCAACCTGCACCAGATGATCCTCGACGACTCGTCGCTATCGACCGTGCCACGCGAACTGGTGCGCACACGCCATTGCAACGCCGAATGGGCGCTGGTACAGCAAATGGACATGCTGGTGGCGCAGTTCGAAGAAATAGAGGACCAGTACCTGCGCGAGAGGAAGAACGACGTCATGCAGGTGGTCGAGCGCGTGCTGCTGGCGCTGATCGGCCACCCCGGCCACGCTCCGGCGGCGCGCAGCGACGAAAAGGAATTGATCGTCGTCGCGCACGACCTGTCGCCGGCCGACATGATCCTGTTCAAGCAGCACCAGTTCGCCGGTTTTGTCACCGATCTGGGCGGTGTGACCTCACACACGGCGATTCTCGCCCGCAGCCTGAATATTCCAGCCATCGTCGGCATGCACCACGCACGCCAGCTGATCCGCGAAGACGAACTGCTCATCGTCGATGGCATCGAGGGCGTGCTGATCGTCAATCCTGACCAACAAGTCCTCAGCGAATACCAGCTGCGCAAGCGGCAGATCGAGCTGGAGCGGCAGAAGCTCAAGCGCCTGCGTACCACCCCTGCCTCAACGCTCGACGGTTCGGACGTCGAGTTGCACGCCAACATCGAACTGCCGCAGGACATGGAAAAAGTGCGCGAGTCTGGCGCCACCGGCATCGGACTGTTCCGCAGTGAGTTCCTGTTCCTCAACCGGGGCGACCTGCCGACCGAGGACGAGCAATTCGAGGCCTACCGCGAGGTGGCGGTGGCGATGCGCGGCCAGACGGTCACCATCCGCACGCTCGACCTTGGCGCCGACAAGACCGCGCATGGCGTTGCAATGAGCGGCCCCAACCCGGCCCTGGGCCTGCGCGCCATCCGGCTGTGCCTCGCCGAGCCGCAGATGTTTCTCGCGCAGTTGCGCGCCATCCTGCGCGCTTCGCACTACGGCAAGATCAAGCTGTTGGTGCCCATGCTCGCGCACGCCCATGAGATCGACCAGTCACTCAAAATGATCGCCCAGGCCAAAGCCGAGCTGGATGTACTCGGCACGCCCTACGACAAGGCGATTCCGGTCGGGGGCATGATCGAGGTTCCAGCCGCAGCACTGGCCATAGGCATGTTCGTCAAGCGCCTGGACTTCCTGTCCATCGGCACCAACGACCTCATCCAGTACACGCTCGCCATCGACCGCACAGACAACACGGTATCCCATCTTTACGACCCCCTGCACCCGGCGGTGCTGCACCTGGTGGCTATGACCATCCGCAACGCCAACAAAGCCGGCGTGCCGGTGGCCGTATGCGGCGAAATGGCCGGCGAGGTCCAGCTCACACGACTGTTGCTGGGCTTGGGCCTGAGGCAATTTTCCATGCATCCGGCGCAGCTCCCGAGCATCAAGCAGCAGATCCTGCGCAGCAGCATCCCCGAAATACAAATCGCCGCGGCAACAATTCTCAGGGCCAACGACCCGGTGAAGATACGCGCACTGCTCGCGCGCTTAAACGCCTGATTTTCAAGGCCGCACGGACACGGTTGCGCAATCAAAAACGAAACGTGGAAACACTATGCTGAGCCCACTTTCAAAAGCCGTCGCGCTTATCGCTGCCATGCTGTTCGCCACAGCCGCCGCGTCACAGGCCTAAGCATCCAAACCGGTCAAGCCGGAGTTCCCCGCCAAACCGCTCCAGGACTTCGCGGCCAAACTACACGATGCCGTCGTCAAAGGCCTGCTGCGGCCGGAAATGCGCGCGCGCTTCGCCACGATCGGCACTGACCTCGCCCCGCTCAAGCCGGAACAACTGGCGAAATTCATCGACAGCGAAATGGCCAAGTGGCAGCTCCTGACCAGGCAAGCGGGGATCCAGCCCGAATTGGCGGCGGCTTTGGTGTAGAATCTTCGTGCGCCGATTTGATCTCATCAGCTTGCGGGCGCTGGAAGGCTTCACAGCACCTTGGTGCTGGCGGCCCTCCTAAACCGGCTAAAGCGGGGCGTGTCCGTAACCCGTTGGCCCTTCGCAGGCGCAACGGGTTTTTTTATGGGCAAAGCAGTACTCAGTATTTCAAACCATGCAGACATCTAGTTCGAATTCGGTCGGGGCGGTTACGCCCCAGACGATGCATTTCGACCAGCCGCTGGATTTTCGCAGTGGTGCGCGCCTTGACGCCTACGATCTTGTCTATGAGACCTACGGCACGCTGAACGCCGCACGGTCCAACGCCGTACTGGTCTGCCACGCGCTCAACGCCTCGCACCACGTCGCCGGGTGGTATGCCGCGGAACCGGACAACATCGGCTGGTGGGACAACATGATCGGTCCGGGCAAGCCGCTGGACACGAACCGCTTTTTCGTCATCGGTGTGAACAATCTGGGCGGCTGCTTCGGCAGCACCGGCCCAAAAAGCTCCAATCCAAAAACCGGGCAACCCTACGGCTCGGACTTCCCGGTGGTCACGGTCGAGGATTGGGTCGAGGCGCAAGCCCGCCTTGCCGACAGGCTCGGCATCGCGCGTTTTGCCGCGGTGATGGGGGGCTCGCTCGGCGCGATGCAGGCGCTGCAATGGCCACTTTCCTATCCGGACCGGGTCGGCTATGCACTGGTGGTCGCCTGCGCGCCGCGGCTTTCAGCGCAAAACATCGCCTTCAACGAGGTGGCGCGCCAGGCCATCGTCACCGATCCGGACTTCCACGGCGGCCATTATTACCGCCATAACACCCTTCCACGCCGCGGCCTGCGCCTGGCGCGCATGATAGGGCACATCACTTATCTCTCAGACGATGTGATGGCGGAAAGATTCGGGCGCGAACTGCGCGACGGACACATCAAGTTCGGCTACGACGTTGATTTCCAGATCGAGTCCTACCTGCGTTACCAGGGTGACAAGTTCTCCGAATATTTCGACGCAAACACCTATCTGCTGATCACGCGCGCGCTCGATTATTTCGATCCGGCCGCCGGTTACGGCGACAGTCTGGCAAAGGCGCTGGCGCGCGCGAAGGCGTCCTTTCTTGTTGTGTCCTTCACCACCGACTGGCGTTTTTCGCCGGCGCGCTCGCGCGAAATCGTGCGCGCCCTGCTCGACAACCGCGCCGACGTGTCTTATGCGGAAATCGACGCGCCGCACGGCCATGACGAGTTCCTGCTCGAGGATGCACGCTACCATGCACTGGTGCGGGCCTATTACGAGCGCGTCGCCAAAAGCATAGGGGCCGGGACATGAGCGCTACGTTGACCCCGCTGCGCGCGGACTTCGCGTTGATCGAAAGCTGGATCGTCCCCGGGTCAAAGGTGCTTGATCTGGGCTGCGGCGACGGCACCCTGCTCGCTCGCCTCAAGCGCGAGCGCGGCGTAAGCGGCTACGGCGTCGACATCGCCGATGCCAATGTGCTCGCTTCGCTGGTCAACGGGATCAATGTCATCCAGAGCGACCTGGAGGCCGGGCTCAACACTTTCAACGACAAGGCCTTTGACACGGTCATTTTGTCGCATACGCTTCAAGCCATGCGCAACACCAAACCCATCATGGAAGAAATTGCGCGCGTCGGCCTCGAGGGCGTAGTCAGCTTTCCGAATTTCGGTTACGAAAAAAACAGGGTGCAGGTGGCCGCCGGACACATGCCGGTTTCTGCGGAAATGCCCTACCAGTGGCACGACACGCCCAATGTGCACCTTTGCACCATGGCCGATTTCGACCGGTTTTGCACGGATCTGGGCATGCACGTGATAGACCGCCGCGCCTTTACCGACAACCGCGAAATCGACTCGGGCGACCCCAACCTGCTCGGCGCGCTGGCCGTTTACCGCTTCAGGAAGAAGTAGCGGGCCTGAAGTCCAGTGCGCGAATGGTTTCGCGCCGCCACCACAGCAAGGCGACACCGGGCAGCGCGATAAGAAAGGTCGAAAAAAAGAACGGCGCCCAACCGAAGGTGGCGACCATCTGCCCGGATGCCGGCCCGACATAGACGCGACCTATCGCCGCCAACGCTGACAGCAGGGCAAACTGCGTGGCCGAATAGCGCACATTGCACAAGGCCATCAGCAACGCGACAAAGGCGGTGGTGCCCATGCCACCGCAAAGATTTTCAACCACCACCGCCAGCGCCATCAGGGCGTAGCTCTTTGGCAACAGCGCCAAGGCAAGAAAGACCAGGTTCGAAACCGCCTGCAGGATCCCAAACGCGAACAGCGCGCGGAACAGCCCCAGCTTGGCCATCAAGGCCCCGCCCGCCAATGCGCCGATGATCGTGGCAACCAAGCCCAGCACCTTGTTGATAGCGCCCACTTCGGCGGCGGAAAAACCGACACCCCGGATCAAGAAGGCCGTGGTGAGGCTGCCGGCAAACGCGTCCCCAAGCTTGTAGAGCACGATCAAGGCGAGCATCACCCATGCGCCATCGCGCATAAAAAAATCTTTCAGCGGCCCCAGCACCGCTTCGTCCAGGGTTTTGGGCGCGATGGCCGGCACCTCGGGCTCGGGGCTGACGAGCAGCACCGCTGTGCCGCTCAGCATCAGCGCCGCCATCAGCCAATAGGTCGCCTGCCAGCCCAGGTACGCGTCAGCGAGAAAGAGCGCGAGCCCCCCCGAGACCAGCATGCCCAGCCGGTATCCGAGCACCGACACCGCCGCGCCGGCGCCGCGCTCCTCGGTGCGCAGCACATCGGTGCGGTAGGCATCAAAAGCGATGTCCTGTGAAGCCGAAGCGAACGCCGTCATCACCGCCAGCAGCGCCAGGGCCAGCGGCGCATTGGCCGGGGACACCGCGCCCATCGCGGCAATACACGCCATGAGCAGCAGTTGGGTCAGGGCAATCCAGCCGCGGCGACGGCCGAGCAGGGGCGGCACGTAGCGGTCCATCAACGGCGCCCAGAGGAATTTGAGGGTGTAGGGCAGGCCAACCAGCGAGAAAAAACCGATCGTTTCAATCGCCACGTTCTCGACCGTCAGCCAGGCCTGCAGGGTGCCGGAGGTGAGCGCGAGCGGCAGGCCCGAGGCAAAACCGAGCGCGAGCATGACCGCAACGCGACGATTGCGAAAAATGGTGAAATAAGGCGATGCGCTTGCAGACACAGCCAAAGTGTACCGTGCAGCGGCAGCGGGTGGGCGAATTCGGCGCAGTGCGGATGGTAAGCGCGGCACATACCGACCAGACAGCCCCTTCGATAACACCGAATACGGCTGTCACTAACACTAAGATTAAGACTAAGCGCCCCTGTAGGCGCAATCGCATAGAAGGGCCGAGTACGTTAAGATATATGATTGTTGTTTTATCCTTCTCTTTTTGATGCCTTTCTGACAAATTTTTCGAGGGACTTATGAGCACCGCAACCGACGTTACCAAAGACAAGCTTGTCGCCGACCTTAAAATGGTCATCTCCGACGCCGAGGAACTTTTGCTGGCAACCGCGGCACAGGCTGGCGAAAAAGCCTCCGCCGCACGCGCGCGCATCACCGAGAGCCTCAAGGTCGCCAAGGAAAAACTGGTCATCGCAGAGGGCATCGCCCTCGACAAAGCCAAAGCGGCCGCACGCGCCACCGACGATTATGTCCACGAAAATCCCTGGGCGGCGGTCGGCATCGGCGCCGCCTTGGGTCTTGTTGTAGGCATGCTGATCAGCCGGCGCTGAGTCCATGAGCAACAAGGAAGGCGCCGCGGCCGGCGGCGGCCTTCTCCGATCAGCCCGCACGCTGACGCGCACGCTGATCGCGCTTTCCAAAACCCGCCTCGAAATTTTCCTCAACGAAATCGAGGAAGAGCGGCTGCGCATAGCCAACCAGATCATGCTGATCGTAACGGCGGGCTTTTGTCTTGTTGTCGGCGCATTGCTCGCAGTGACCTTCATCGTCGTGCTGTTCTGGGACACGCACAGGCTGATCACGCTGGGCGTGCTGGCGCTGGCATTTCTTGGCGCCGGCGCCGTCCTGATGCTGCTCTTTAGCGCAAGAGCGAAAACCAAACCCAAGCTTTTCTCGAGCTCCCTCGGTGAACTGGGCAAGGATGTCGACCAGTTGTCGGACAAGCCCTGAACGCGTGAATCCGTGAACGCATGAACGCATGAACACGAGGCTTATCCGACTCCGTGAACAACGCGCCCGGCTGATCGAGCGCGCGGCGCACCAGCGTGAAGAGATTGCGCTGGGCGTGGCCGCGCTGCACGGCCCCATTGCCATCGTCGACCAAGGCCTGGAGATCGCCCGCTACATCAAATCCCATCCGGTCATCATCGCCGCAAGCGCGGCGCTAGTGATCGCCACGCGTCCGCGCCGTTCGCTCAGCTGGGTGCGCCGCGGCCTCATGCTCTGGCAAACTTGGCGCTGGCTCGCCACACGCTACTGAACGGACGCCGTGCTCAAGAAACTGTATATGGTTGCCGAACGCGAGCGCAAATACCTCGTGGCAGAGCTCTCGCAGGTCAGGGGGCTGATGCCCTTGCTGATGAAGCCGCGCAACAAGCAAAAATGGTCCACCGAAGACCGGCTGGAGCTGGGCATCCATATGCGTCGCTTGCAGCGCATGAGCCCGTATATCGCCGTGATGGTATTGCCCGGAGGATTTGCCATGCTGCCGGCGCTCGCCTGGTGGCTGGACCGGCGCCGCGGCCAACGCCCCGGCAAAGGGAGCCTCCCTACCGACAGCTGAGCTGACTGACCTCGCGGCCTCCCTCGGTGGCCTGGCACGGTCCGCTCAAGGCGCCCAGGCGTACTCGACGCTAAGCGGTGCATGATCGGAAAAACGCGCTTCTTTGTAGATCGCGGCACGTTTTGCAGTGGCGGCGATACCCGGCGTCGCGATCTGATAATCGAGCCGCCAGCCGACATTTTTCGCCCACGCCTGGCCGCGATTGCTCCACCAGGTATAAGACGCATCCGTCGCCTCCGGATGCAGGCTGCGATAGACGTCGACCCAGCCGACTTTGTCGAACACATCGGTCAGCCATGCGCGTTCTTCGGGAAGAAAACCGGAGTTTTTCTGATTGGAGCGCCAGTTCTTCAGGTCGATTTCCTTGTGTGCGATATTCCAGTCGCCGCACAGGAGGACCTCGCGCCCCTCGGCGTAAAGTTCTTCGAGCACCGGCTTGAACAAGCCGAGAAAACGAAACTTGGCCTGCTGCCGCTCATCCGAACTCGAACCGGACGGCAAATACACCGAAATGACCGAAAGCTTGCCAAAATCGGCGCGCAAATAACGCCCTTCGGCGTCGAATTCACGGTCCCCCAAGCCCGGCAGGACACGATCGGGTTGGGTGCGGCAATAAATGCCGACACCGCTGTAACCCTTTTTCTCCGCGCAATGGAAATATCCCGAGAAGCCCGCCGGCGCCAGCAATGCCGGTGATAAATCGGACTGCTGCGCCTTGAGTTCCTGCATACAGACAATGTCGACCTTCTGCTCCTGCAACCACTCCAGGTAGCCCTTGTTGCAGGCCGAGCGTATTCCGTTGAGATTCAATGTAATTACGCGTAGCATTTCGGGGCCGTCCGAAGGTTTTTGGGGGGGGTTCATGATCCGCGCGGTATCTTGGCGCGGATTCCGGTTGCATAATTACGACTCTACTTCCAAGGTGCGCGGCAATCGCCGCTGAATATGGCTGACTTCCGCAAAGAATTCATTTCGTTTTGCATCGACTGCGGCGTCCTGAGCTTTGGCAGATTCAAGACCAAGGCAGGGCGCATGTCACCTTATTTTTTTAACGCCGGCTTCTTCAACACCGGTGCGCGCCTGGACAGGCTGTCCGAATTTTACGCCAAAGCCATACTGGCGGCGGACCTGCCCTTCGACATGTTGTTCGGTCCGGCCTACAAAGGCATCGTGCTCGCATCGGGGGCGGCAATGGCTCTGGCGCGCGCGGGGCGCGACGTGTCCTTCGCCTACAACCGCAAAGAAGCCAAGGACCACGGTGAGGGCGGTAACGTCGTCGGCGCGCCGCTCGCCGGACGGGTGCTCATCATCGACGATGTGATGACCGCCGGCACCGCCGCCCGCGAGTCGGTGGAAATAATCCGCGCGGCTGGCGCCACCCCTTGCGGCATGGCCATCGCCATGGACCGGATGGAGCGCGGCAACTCGCCGCTTTCGGCGGTGCAGGAGGTGACGCGCGACTTTAATATGCCGGTGATCACTATCGCCACGCTTGACGACATGCTGGCGCTGCTGCAGGAGCGCCCCGAACTCAAACAGAATATAGGTCAACTGGCTGAATATCGGGAGGTTTACGGAGCCGTCGCCCATGCTTAAACAACAGACTGCTATTGCGTTGTCCGCGGCGCTCGCCACCGGCATCGTCTGCGCGCAGGGTAAAATCCTGTATCGCTGGGTCGACGAAAAAGGCCAGGTCCAGTACACCGACCGGCCGCCGGTGGAGTCTGCCGGACGTCCCTCCTCGATGCTCACGCCCCAAGGGGGGGTGCTCAAAAAGAATGAAGGCGCGCTGACGCCAGGGCAACAGGAAGCGCGCGATGCCGAGCGCAAGCACGCGCGCGACGAGGAAGCGCCGGCACGCGAGGAACGGCGCAAGAACATGGCGCTGCTCTCGACCTATCTGTCTGAAAAAGATATTGACGAGGCGCGGGTGCGCGCCCTCAAACAGGGTGATGACGCGGTCAAAGCGACAGAGAAACGCCTTGCGGCCGCGGCCAAACGCCAGGACGACTACGAAAAAGAAAAAGAGTTTTACCTGAAAAAGCCGCTGCCGGCGAAACTGCAGCAGGACATCAAGAACAACGAACTCGAGATGAAAAACCAGCATGAGTTGCTGGGGGTGAAGAAAAAAGAACTCGATACCATCAACGCAAAGTACGACGAGGACAAGCGCCGCTACATTGAACTCACCCGGGGCAAAGGGTCCGACGCGCCAAAAACGACGACCGCCGCCACGCCCTCAGCCGTGCAGGCCGATGCCAAAAAAAAGTGATCTGCGGCACAGTCTGTGACTTTTTTGTCACAGCAATAGCCTTAAAAACCGCGCCAGATGCGGCTTTTACACTTCGTAAATACTGAAATTTTGACTAGCCGCCGAGTTTTTTTCTCAGCATATCGTTGACCTGGGCGGGGTTGGCCTTACCCTTGCTCGCTTTCATCACCTGTCCGACAAGGGCATTGAATGCCTTGTCCTTGCCGGCGCGGAACTCCTCCACCGACCGGGCATTGACGGCCAGCACCGCGTCAACGATCTTTTCGATCTCGCCTGAATCCGACAACTGCTTGAGGCCGCGTTTTTCGATGATGGCATCGACCTCTCCCTCGCCCGCCCAAAGCGCATCGAACACATCCTTGGCGAGCTTGCCCGAAAGGGTGTTGTCGCGAATGCGGCGGATCAGCTCAGCCAGCAAGCGGCTCGACACCGGTGATGCCGCGACTTCAACGCCGGCGCGGTTGAGCGCGGCGGCAAGTTCGCCCATCACCCAGTTGGCAGCCGTCTTGGCGGCCTCATCGCCGAGCACAGCGATCACTTCCTCGAAAAAAACGGCGACGTCCTTGGACTGTGTGAGCATCGCCGCGTCATAGGCCGACAGCGCATAGTCGCGCTGGTAGCGCTCGCGTTTGGCCTGCGGCAACTCTGGCAATGTGTCCTTTACGCGCGCGATCCAGTCCTCCGACACAACCAGCGGCGGCAGATCCGGATCGGGGAAGTAGCGGTAATCGTGCGCATCCTCCTTGGAACGCATCGCGCGGGTCTCACCCTTGTCCGGATCGAACAACACGGTCGCCTGCTGGATTTTTCCGCCGTCCTCCAAGGTTTCGATCTGCCAGCGCGCCTCGTAATCGATGGCCTGCTGCAGAAATTTGAACGAGTTAAGGTTTTTGATTTCGCGCCGCGTCCCCAAGGGTTCGCCCGGACGGCGAACCGACACGTTGGCGTCACAGCGAAAGGAGCCCTCCTGCATACTGCCGTCGCAAATCCCGATCCAGCGCACCAGGCCGTGCAGCGCCTTGGCGTAAGCCACCGCCTCTTCGCTCGAACGCATGTCCGGTTCAGAGACGATTTCCAGCAGCGGCGTGCCTGCCCGGTTGAGGTCGATACCGCTCATGCCGTGAAAATCCTCATGCAAGGACTTGCCGGCGTCCTCTTCAAGGTGGGCGCGGGTCAGTTGCACCGTCTTCTCGCCGTCCTTGGTGAAAATAGTGAGGCTGCCGCCTTGCACCACGGGCAATTCATACTGGCTGATCTGGTAGCCCTTGGGCAGGTCGGGATAAAAGTAGTTTTTGCGCGCAAAAACCGAGCGGCGGTTGATATTGCCGCCGATGGCGAGGCCAAAACGAATGGCCCGTTCCACCGCACCCTTGTTGGCGACAGGCAGCACGCCTGGCAGCGCGACATCCACCGCACTGGCCTGGGTGTTCGGCGCTGCGCCAAACGCGGTTGAGGCGCCGGAAAAAATCTTCGACGCAGTCGATAACTGGGCATGCGTTTCCAGCCCGATGACGATTTCCCATTTCATGCCGCAAACCCCTTGACGTCAAACCCCTGGGGCGCGCGCGCATGCCAGTCCGTCGCCTGCTGGAACTGGTGCGCCACACCCAGCATTTTCGCCTCGGCGAAATAATTGCCGACAATATGCAGCCCGACCGGCAATCCGCCGTCGCCAAAGCCGCACGGGACGGACATCGCCGGCAGGCCGGCCAGGTTGGCGGCAATGGTGTAAATATCGTTCAGATACATCTTCACCGGATCGGCGGCTTTGGCGCCGATCTTGAAGGCGACCGACGGTGAAGTGGGGCCGAGCACCAGGTCACAGACCTTGAAGGCCTCGGCGTAATCCTGGGCGATAAGGCGGCGGATGCGCTGCGCCTTGAGATAATAGGCATCGTAATAGCCGTGCGACAGCACATAAGTGCCAATGAGGATACGGCGCTTGACCTCCGCGCCAAAGCCCTCGGCGCGGCTCTTGCAGTAGAGCCCGGCAAGATCTGCATAACCGGCAGCGCGATGACCGAAGCGCACACCATCAAAACGGCTGAGGTTCGACGAGGCCTCGGCCGGGGCGATGACGTAATAGGCCGGCACCGACAGCGATGTGTTGGCCAGGCTGATGGAAACGCGCTCCGCACCAAGCTTTTCGAACTGCGCCAGCGCGGCTTCGACCGCGGCACCGACATCCTTGGACAGGCCTTCGCCGAAGTACTCGACCGGTACGCCTATGCGCAACCCACGCAAAGGCTTGTCCGCCGAACCGCTCGCAAGCGGCGCCTGCAGATCCCGTGTGTAATCTTCCGCCGGGCGCTCGAGCGACGTGGCGTCGCGCGTGTCAAAACCGCTCATGGCGCCCAGCACCATCGCCGCATCCTCGGCGCTGCGCGCCATCACCCCGCCCTGATCCAGGCTCGAGGCAAACGCGATCATGCCGTAGCGCGACACCACGCCATAGGTGGGCTTGATTCCGGTAATGCCGGTAAGGGCGGCCGGTTGCCGTATCGAACCGCCGGTATCGGTGGCTGTGGCCGCCGGCGCAAGGCGCGCCGCCACGACGGCGGCCGACCCGCCGGAGGAGCCCCCGGGCACGTATTCGGCATTCCAAGGATTCTGCACCGGGCCATAGAATGAAGTTTCGTTGGACGAGCCCATGGCGAACTCATCCATATTGGTCTTGCCCAGGATTACCGCGCCGGCGGCGTTAAGACGCTCGATGACGTGCGCATCATAGGGTGCGGTGAAATTGGACAACATCTTCGAGCCACAAGTGGTCAGCCAGCCCTTGGCGCAAAAAATATCCTTGTGCGCGATCGGAATGCCGGTCAGCGCCACCGCGTCGCCTTTGGCGATGCGCGCATCAGCCGCCGCGGCCTGGCTCAGGCTCTTCGCCTCGTCGACGGTGATAAAGGCGTTGATCTGCTTGAAACGCCCGATACGCTCGAGAAAGCCGCGCGTCAATTCAACGCTGGATATTTTTTTCGCCGCCAATGCGGCTGACAGCTCTTTGAGTGACGCGTTGAACATAGATGGTGACTTGGGTGATGAATTCTGGGTCAGGATTCGGCAGATGCGGGCTTACCGGTGAAAGGCGCGGTTCCCGCGCCTACTCGATCACCTTGGGTACGAGGTAGAGCCCGGCCTCGACCTGCGGCGCGACCGACTGGAACAAGGCATGCTGGTCGCCTTCTGTCACCACATCCTCGCGCAGGCGCAGCATCATATCCTGGGCATGCGGCATTGGCTCGATGCCGGTCGTGTCGACGCACTGCATCTGTTCGATTAGTTCGAAAATGCCGTTCAGCTGGTCGCACGTGGCCAGGGCATCGGCCTCGTTGGTTTCGATACGGGCCAGCCAGGCGATTTTTTTGACATCGTGCAGCTTAAGGGACATTTGCTGATTGCCTCAAATTGGCTTTGTTTTGACTGAAAAACCAAAGCTTAATGCGGTATTATATGAGAGTGAAGAATAAAGCGGTCAGGCTCTTTTGCGCGTTCGCAAGGCCTGCCGCCCAATTGAGCTAGAAACTAACAGGGGTTTTCACTTCGCCCCTCACAAAGGAATTACAAGGCATGTTCGGTTTTCTGCGTGGCTATTTTTCGGACGATCTCGCGATCGACCTCGGAACCGCAAACACCCTGATTTATGTACGCGGCAAAGGCATCGTTCTGGATGAGCCCTCGGTCGTTGCCATCCGCCAGGAAGGCGGCCCCAACGGCAAAAAAACCATCCAGGCGGTCGGCAAGGAAGCCAAGCAGATGCTGGGCAAGACGCCGGGAAACATCACCGCCATCCGGCCGATGAAAGACGGCGTTATCGCCGACTTCACCGTCACCGAACAAATGCTCAAGCAGTTCATCAAAAAAGTGCACGTGTCGCGCCTGCTGTCACCCAGTCCGCGCATCATCATCTGCGTACCCTGCGGCTCCACCCAGGTGGAGCGCCGCGCCATCCGCGAGTCGGCAATCGGCGCCGGCGCATCACAGGTGTTCCTGATCGAGGAACCGATGGCCGCGGCCATCGGCGCAGACCTTCCGGTGGCGGATGCGACCGGATCGATGGTGGTGGACATCGGCGGCGGCACCACAGAGGTGGGCGTGATCTCCCTCGGCGGCATGGTCTACGCGGGCAGCGTGCGCGTCGGCGGTGACAAATTCGACGAAGCCATCATCAATTACATACGCCGCAATTACGGCATGCTGATCGGCGAGACCACGGCCGAATCGATCAAGAAGGAAATCGGCTCGGCTTTCCCGGGAAGCGAAGTGCGCGAGATGGAAGTCAAGGGCCGCAATCTGGCCGAGGGCATTCCGCGCAGCTTCACCATCTCCTCCAATGAGATCCTCGAGGCGCTCACCGAGCCTCTAAACAGCATCGTCAGCGCGGTTAAATCGGCGCTTGAGCAGACGCCGCCGGAACTTGGCGCCGACATCGCCGAAAAGGGCATGGTCCTCACCGGTGGCGGCGCGCTGCTGCGCGACCTCGACCGATTGCTGATGGAAGAGACCGGCCTGCCTGTGATCGTCGCCGACGACCCGCTCACCTGCGTGGTACGCGGGTCGGGCAAGGCGCTCGAGAAGATGGAGAAGCTTGGCAGCATCTTCACCAACGATTGACAAGGACGGGGATGAAGGCTGACGCCGCCTCCTCCGCAGGCACTCTGGCGCAGCCGGTTCGCGCCCCGGGCCTCCCGCAGCAAGCGGGACATTGATGGATTACTCGCCCCCCCCATTTTTCAACCGCGGCCCGGCGCCGCTGGTCCGGCTGTCGTTTTTCGTCATGCTCGCGGTGCTGCTGATGGTGCTCGATGCGCGCTTCCGCTACGCCAACTCCCTGCGCCAGGTATTCGCGCTGCTTGCCTATCCAATACAGCAGGTGGCGACGACGCCGCTGGTGGGCTTCAACAAAGCCGGCGAATTTTTTACCAGTCAGTCGGCGCTGCGCAGCGAAAATGAAAAATTGCGCGCCGAGCAGTTGAAACTCGGACAACAGGCCCAGGTGCTGCAGTCGCTCGCCTCGGAGAACGCGCAAATGCGCCAGTTGCTGGAGGCCAAGACGCGCTTGCCGCGCGAAACGGTATTTGCCGAGATTCTTTATTCCGCACGCGACCCGTTCAGTCGCAAGGTGTTCATCGACAAGGGCGGCCAAAGCGGTATTAAGCCTGGCCAGGCGGTGGTCGACCACATCGGCGTAATCGGCCAGGTGACACGCGTCCACCCCCTGCTCGCCGAGGTCACGCTAATCACCGACAAGGACCAGGCGATTCCGGTTCAGGTGGTGAGAAACGGCCTGCGCGCGGTGGCTTTCGGCGGTGGCGACGGCACCACGCTGGACCTGCGCTACATGGCAGCCAACGCGGAAATCCAAAATGGCGACCTGCTTGTTACCTCCGGCATAGACGGCACCTATCCACCCGGCCTGCCGGTCGCACGCGTCGCCCGCATCGAGCGCGATGCCGCCTACGCTTTTGCCAAGATCGCCTGCACACCCGAGGCCGGCGCCAACCAGCACCGTCAGGTGCTGGTGCTCTCCGGTGGAGAAGACCTGCCGCCCCAGCCAGAAACCCAGCCAGAGCAGCAGCGCCCAGGCAAAGTAAAAAAAACGCGCAGGCGTGAATGACCGAATGAAAAAATGAAACCGAGCCGACCATGCCGATGATCAGCAACAGTCCGCAGCGCATTCTGCTGCCGGCGCGCGCCGGCTTCATGGTGCTCACACTTTTTCTGGCGCTGATGTTCGACCTGATGCCCTGGGGCGACGCCATTGGCGTGCCCGACCTGCTCGGCCTGGTGCTGGTGTTCTGGTGCACCCATCAGCCAAGGAGAATGGGCATCGGCGCCGCCTGGGCGCTAGGGCTCGTCATGGACGCGGGAACCGGATCGCTGATGGGGCAACATGCGTTCGCCTACGCGATACTTGCTTTTTTGTCCATCGCGCTTCACCGCCGTATGCTGTGGTTTTCGCTCAAGCATCAGGCGGTGCACGTGCTCATCCTGATGCTGCTGGTGCAGGCGCTGATGCTGGGCGTGCGCATGTTTGCCGGCGCGCCCTTTCCCGGCATTGGCTATTTTCTCGGCGCCGTCGTCGGGGCGGCTGTCTGGCCGCTGCTCGCCATCCTGCTGATCGCGCCGCAACGGCGTCCCGAATCAGTGGACGAGAACAGGCCGATTTAGCAATGCGATCGCCACGGTGAAGAACACACCAGCCGCCACCCTTGATCCGGCCTGTGCCGCGATGAAACGCCATGTCCACTGAGTTCCGCGACAACGAACGCGAGCTTTATTTCTTCCAGCTGCGCATCGGTATTGCCGGCGCCGTGGTGCTGGCGCTGTTCGGCGTTCTCCTTGCGCGCTTCATTTATCTGCAAGTGGTGCAGCATGACTACTACCAGACGAAAGCAGAGGACAACCGCATTTCCATCGTGCCCATCGTACCCAACCGCGGCCTCATCACCGACCGCAACGGCGTGGTGCTGGCGCGCAACTACTCCGCGTACACGCTGGAGATCGCACCCGACAAGGTGGGAAACATCGAGGCCGTGATCGATGACCTCTCGGGCATCGTCGAGATCAGGCAAAGCGACCGCATACGCTTCAAGCGCCTGATGATCGAGGCCAAGGGCGCCGACAGCCTGCCCATCCGCTCGCGCCTGACAGACGAGGAGGTGGCCAAATTCGCCGCCAACCGCTTCCGCTTCCCTGGCGTGGATATCAAGGCGCGGCTGTTCCGGCAGTACCCGCTGGGAGAAATGGGCTCGCATTTTCTCGGTTACATCGGACGCATCAACCAACGCGACCTCGAATGGATT
>CAMDRY010000014.1 GCA_945906975.1 Bordetella parapertussis
ATTGTCGGGGAGTCGGGGTGTGGCAAAACAACCGCCGGCAAGGCTATATTGCAGCTGCTGCATGAAGCGAGGGGGGAGGTTACATTTGAGGGTGTTCGTCTCGATCTGCTGCGTGGCAATGCGCTGCGCCGACGTCGCGCCGATTTCCAGATCGTGTTTCAGGATCCGTATGCATCCCTTAACCCGCGCATGCGGGTTAACGACATCCTGGAGGAGGGTATCCTGTCGCTCGGCCTTGCAGGGCCACAATCGGAACGGCGAATCCTTCAACTGCTTGATCAGGTCGGACTGCCACTCGATGCGCGCCATCGTTATCCCCACGAATTCTCAGGCGGTCAGCGGCAGCGTATCGCCATCGCCAGGGCGCTGGCGGTCAGTCCGAAGCTGATCGTTTGCGATGAGCCAACCAGTGCACTTGATGTTTCGGTGCAGGCGCAAATCCTCAATCTGCTCAAAGCACTGCAGCAGGAATTGTCGCTTTCCTACCTGTTTATCACCCACAACATCGCCGTGGTCGAATATCTCGCACACGACGTTGCGGTGATGTATCTTGGAAGGATCGTCGAACGCGGCACGGTTGCGGACGTCCTTGGCGCTCCAAAGCATCCGTACACCCAGGCGCTGCTATCGGCGGTGCCCTCGCTGACCGACATGGGGATGCGAGGAATGATCCGGTTGCACGGGGAGCTCCCTTCGCCGGTTACCCCGCCGGCGGGGTGCCATTTTCATCCGCGCTGCCCGCAAGTTCGTGATGAATGCCGTCTGCGTTACCCCGATGCCGTCGGAACCGGCGGCACCCAGCAGGTGAGTTGCGTCTTGTTCAAGCCGCAGGCAGGTTAATTTTTGCGAACGCCTATTCTTGGGAACTGTATTCCGCGGTTTATCTAGGGACTAGCCGGGTTTTTCGCATGCTATGACATGCGCCAAAATGAAATCTGGCCAGACGAAGGCCGCGCCTGTCAGATTGGATTTATGCCAATTATTTCTTCCCGGCACCTCATGGATGCGATGCGCCCCCAGAACGACGCGCGCCGTCCCCGCATCCTGTGGTGTGATTATTTTTGGAGGGCTGCATATTATGTATAGTCGACATCAAATGCTTGATCCCGAGCTCCGAGGACAATATGCTTCGCACATATAACAAATACTGTGGTGCGCCACGCGCCCCACAAACCAGTGATCTTTCTTGAGGAATTTTTTGTCATGACTCGCATCATTCCAATCGTTGTCGTAGCCTTGTCGCTGGCGTTTTTGTCAGCTCCGGTGTGTGCTCAGTCTTGGCCGGTCAAGCCCGTTCGCATCGTAGCGCCTTTCGCCGCAGGCGGCCTTGCTGATGTGCTTGCAAGAGCGCTTGGAGAAAAACTTAGCTCCAGCATGGGCGTGCCCTTTATTGTCGAGAACCGTGTTGGTGCGGGAGGTAACATTGGGGCTGATATGGTGGCCCGCGCCGAGCCTGACGGTTACACGCTTTTGTTGTCATCGGCAGGCATTCTCACTATCAACGCCAGCCTCTACTCGCGTATGCCGTTTGATCCGCAGGTGGCGTTTGCGCCAGTAACGGTCGTGGCTGACATGCCCATGCTGATGGTTGTGCGTGCGGATTTGCCGGCGAAAAATCTGCTTGAGTTCATTGCGCTCGCCAAGCGTGATCCAGAAAAAATGTTCTTTGGATCGCCCGGGAACGGCACGACCGGTCATCTGGGAATGGAGATGTTCCAGTCAGTCGCCGGTGTTCGCATCGGGCACGTGCCTTACAAAAGCGCCGCCGAGGCGGTCACGGCGGCTGTCGGCGGGCAAACCAGCGGCATGTTCGATAACCCCCCGACGGTGCTGGCGCAAATCCGCGCAGGCAGTTTGCGTGCGCTGGCCGTGACCAGTGGGCAAAGATTGCCGCAATTGCCGGATGTCCCGACCATGGCTGAGGCCGGTCTGCCCGGTTTTGAGGCTTCATCCTGGTTTGCGCTGGTGGCACCGGCGAAAACACCACAGGCCGTTATTGACCGACTTTACGCTGAGTCGGCCAAGGCCCTGCAGAATCCGGAGATGCAGGCGCGCTTTGCCGCTCTGGGCGCGCGCCTGGTCGGCAATCGTCCTGAGGACTTTGCCCGATTCATTCTCAGCGAGCGGGCAAAGTGGGACGGCATAATAAAAAAGGCGGGAATCAAGCTCAACTGATTTTCAGGGCAGGGCGTATTTGTCCAGACTCGGGGCGATTGCTTTAAAGAACCGTCTGGCAAGTGCTCCTGACCCGTTCCGGGACAGCAGTCGCTTATTTTTTTGTCGGCTTGATGGTCTTGCTGATCCGTTTTTCGTTCTTCGCGCCGGACTTTTTGGCCGGTTTTTTCTTGCCGCTTACGATACTTTTGACTTGAATGCTGAGTTTCTGACCGGCGGTGAGCCGACCGATGGTGTTCCAGTGGCGCAGGTCGTCGACACTGACCTTGTGGCGGCTCGCGATCGTTTGCAGTGTGTCCCCTGTTTTGACGGTGTAGGTGAGTTTTCGTATCTGTGACCGCGGTTCTGGCGCTGCCGGCGGCTGGAACAGGGCCGGCAGGCCGTCGGTCGCCGCAGTTGAGCCTTTCACGGGAACGAGTAGGGGTTGTCCCGGCGCCATCCTGCCCTTTGGCCGGATGCCGTTTACCTGCTTTAACTTTGCGAGTGTCATGCCATTTTGCGCGGCGATAGTTTCGAGTTTTTCGCCCGGCCTGATGATGTAGGTTTGCCAGGAGGACAAGGGCTTGTCGTGGGTGGCCAGATTGGCCTTGAACATCTCCGCGTGGTCAACAGGCAGCACCAGGGTTGCGCCCGCAGAACCGGGAAGGACCGGCCGGTTATGGCCCGGATTCAGGGCCAGTAGCTCCTCCACGGGCATCTGCGCTAATCGCGCGACGATGCGCAAGTCGATGTCCTGGTTGCGCGGAACAGTGACGAAGTAGGGCCGGTTCGGGATCGGATCCATGTCGATCTTAAAGGCGGATGGATTGGCGACGATATTTTTCAGCGCTTGCAGCTTGGGCACGTAATAGCGCGTCTCCGCCGGCATGGTGAGCGAAAGGAAATCCGTCGGCAGTCCCAGTTTGCGATTCTTCTCGATGGCGCGTGCCACCGCATTCTCGCCCCAGTTATAGGAGGCGAGCGCGAGTTGCCAGTCACCGTGCATTTCATAAAGGAATTGCAGGTAGTCCAGCGCGGCGGTGGTCGAAGCGATGATGTCGCGGCGGCCGTCGTACCACCAATTTTGTGTCAGGTCGTAACGTTTTCCGGTGCCAGGGATGAACTGCCACAGACCGGAAGCATTGGCGCTGGAGTAGGCCATCGGGTTGAACGCGCTCTCGACCATGGGGAGCAATGCGAGCTCGGTCGGCATGTTGCGCTTTTCCAGTTCTTCGACGATGTGATACAGGTAACGGCGGCTGCGCTCGACCATGCGTTTGATGTAGCTGGGACGTGTGGTGTAATAAATCTGCCTGTCGTCCACTAGCGGGCTCACCAGATTTGGCATGGAAAAGCCCTTGCGCATTCGTACCCATAAATCATCCTCCCGTGAAGTGAGGTCGATGGCGCGGGTCAGTTCGGGCGATTTTATTTCCTGGCGATCGGCAATTGGCGGCAGCGCAACCATCGGTCCGGCGGGGGCCGCTGGCTTAAGGGCTGGGGCTGGGGCCTGCCCATCGCGCGGTGCCTCGACAGGTGCCGCGGGGACGGAAGGTGCCGGCAAGACAGCGTTGAGCGCGCGGGTGGGCGCGGCTGTGGGGATTGGCGCCATGCCGGCGCAGGCGCCCAGGAGGGGTAGGAGCAGCAACAGTGACAGACGTGGTACGAGGTTCGCCACGCGGTCCCTCCTAGTTTTCCGGCGCATGACGGCCAAGGGGCCCGGGTAGGTCAAGGCGAGATAAATCAACAGAAGTCATACATGACCCGTGTTTGAGCCCGCCGCTGATCCATATCTCCCAGGAGCTTGTACCAGACTGGCTGATGCGTTGGTCAGAAATGGTTTTTCCATTCGCGAACGGCGGCAAAGACTTCCACTGCATTGGCTGCTTGGCCGCCAGATTGACGGGCTGCCGATGCGATGACCTCGGGTTGGTCGCAGCGCAGAAAGGGGTTGCTGGCTTTTTCCTCCCCAATCGTGAATGGCACGGTGGGCCTGTTTTGCCGGCGCGCTTCGATATCGCGCGCTTCACGCGCGGCAAGCACGGTGTTGCCCGGTTCCACTGCACGGGCAAATCGGATATTGGAGAGTGTGTATTCATGGGCGCAATAGACGCGAGTGTCGTCCGGGAGCGCGGTGAACTTGGCCAGCGATGCCGACATTTGCTGCGGTGTTCCTTCGAACAGTCTGCCGCAGCCGCAGGCAAAGAGTGTGTCGCCACAAAATAGGGACGATGCGCCATAATACGCGATGTGGCTGCGTGTGTGGCCGGGGACCTCGATAACGGTCAGGGTCGCGCCCATTTCGGGCAGTGTCACTTTATCACCCTGTGTGACCACCCGCGTAATGCCGGAAATGCGGTCGTCCCTAGGTCCGAATACTGGCAGGTCTGCCGCCAACTCGGCCAGGCCGCCAATATGGTCGGGGTGATGGTGGGTTATCAGTATGGCGGTCAGGGTCAGTGCTTCACGGGCAAGGTAATCGCGGATTGGCGCCGCATCGCCGGGATCGATTACAACGGCGTGCTGTCCTTGGCGTAGCACCCAAAGATAATTGTCATCAAAAGCAGGTACGGGGACGACGGTAAAAGGCATGAGAGTTGATCGCTTCAATAGTCGCAAAATGAGGGTGGGCGATTTGAACAGAACGTTGCCCGGATGAGAATTCCGGCTCGGCAGGGGCTTGCTTGCCGCCGTCTCCGAAAAATGCCGCATCCGGCCCGCTGAAACTTACCCCGCCATTATATATGCCTACCCTGTCCGATTGGTTTAACACGCCCAAGGGCCAATATGTCCTCGACTGGGAGCAGGCTCAGTTTGACAACGCCATCGAGGATGTATTCGGCTTTAACGCCGTGCAGGTGGGGCTTCCCGGCCTTGATTTTTTGCGCGAAAGCCGTATTCCACTGCGTTTTTCCGTAGATGGCATCCCCAGCGCCTCGCTTGTCGCTGATCCGACCCATCTTCCGCTTGCCACCCACAGTATCGACCTGCTGGTGCTGCCGCATGTCCTGGAATTCAGCGCTAACCCCCACCAGATCCTGCGCGAGGTCGAGCGTGTTCTGATGCCGGAGGGGCAGGTTGTAATTTCAGGTTTCAATCCCCTGAGCCTTTGGGGGCTGAGAGGTATTTTCGGCGGCGCAAGCTATCCTTGGTGCGGTCGTTTTATCGGATTGTTCCGGATGCGTGACTGGCTTACTTTGCTTGGTTTTGAGCTTAATGGCGGACGTTTCGGCTGCTATGTGCCGCCGTTAAGCCAGACGCGCTGGCTGCAGCGCTTTTCGTTTTTGGAAAGCGCTGGCGACCGCTGGTGGCCCATCGCCGGTGGTGTGTACGTTGTGCGTGCCGTGAAGCGTACAGCCGGCATGCGACTCGTCATGCCGTCGTGGCGAGAGCGGCGGCTCAAGCGGCCGGCACTTGTGCAAGTGGCCCGGCGTGACAATGTCATTCATGTTCTGCCTGCGGAGCGGCGCTGATGCCGCGCCTGTCCATGCCTTTTTTAAAGGTGTTTGCCGCCGGGCACCGTGTACTGTCCGCTCTATGAAGCGCAACCTTGAACGCCACGCCAAACGCGGGACGCGGAGCCTATGGAAAGTGTGAAAATTTATGCTGATGGTGCCTGCAAGGGGAATCCCGGTCCGGGCGGGTGGGGGGCGTTGCTGGTTAAGGACGGGATAGAAAAAGAATTGTTCGGCGGCGAGTCGGCGACCACCAACAACCGCATGGAACTGACCGCGGCCATCCGCGCCCTTGATGCGTTGACCCGGGCTTGCGAGGTGGATATTTACACCGACTCACAGTATGTGCAAAAGGGCATGACCGAATGGGTGAATAACTGGAAACGGCGGGGATGGCGGACCGCCGACCGGCAGCCGGTCAAGAACGTCGATTTATGGCAGCAACTTGAAACGGCCGCAGCGCGGCATAAAGTGAGTTGGCACTGGGTTCGGGGGCATGCGGGACACGAGGGCAACGAGCGCGCCGATGCGCTCGCCAATCGCGGTGTAGAGCATAAGCTGACGGGGCAGGCATGAGGCAAATAGTCCTTGACACCGAGACTACGGGCCTCAATGCGAGGCTGGGCGATCGTATCATCGAGATCGGCTGCATAGAAATATTCAATCGCCGGGTGACCGATCGTTCTTGGCACCAATACATCAACCCGCAACGCAAGAGCGATCCGGGTGCATTGGCCGTTCACGGCATCGCCGATGAATTTCTTGAAGACAAGCCAAGGTTCAAGGAACTGGCGCGGGATTTCCTGGATTTTGTCAGCGGCGCCGAGCTTATCATTCACAACGCTGGGTTCGATATCGAGTTCCTGGATGCGGAGTTGCGCAAAGCCGGACTCGATTCCCTGGACAAGTTTGGTGTCACTGTGACCGACACCCTAAAGCTGGCCAAATCGCTGCACCCGGGCAAAAGAAATTCACTCGATGCCTTGTGCGAGCGCTACGAAATCGACAACTCCCACCGCACCGTCCATGGTGCGTTGCTTGATGCGCAACTGCTGGCGGAAGTGTTTCTCGCCATGACGCGGGGGCAGGAGAGCCTGCTGATGGAGGTCGAAACACTATCCGAGCAGCCGCAGGGCGCGGAGCTTGTGGCGAACGCAGCAATGGAAGAGCGCCCTCGTCTTTTTATCATGGCGCCTAGCGAGGACGAGCTCGCGGAGCACGAAAAGCAGCTTTCCGCGATCGACAAGGAAAGCAAAGGGGCTTGCGTTTGGCGCCTGCTCGAGCGCCAGGGGGGCTGAATGCCGCAGTAGTGTCTGTCGCGCCTTCATGGCATTCCAGCCGGTTTGGCGTTTTTCGACAAGTTATTCATTTGAGGGCAGAATGAAACCCCGCCGGAGTGCAGCGCCGGACAGGGTCGCTGGTGTTGAAATTTGCTGAAACAATAGCGCGCATATGAAGACGAAGCGCGAATGGAGGGGTCTGTGTCTGCTGCGAAAAGCAATCCGTATGAATTTGGACTTGACAGGAACCCCGCGAACAGCGCGCCGCTAAGCCCGCTGACTTTTATCGCCTGGACCGCTGAGGTCTATCCGCAACGAACATCTGTTATCCATGGCGGGCGGCGCTATACGTGGCAGGAAACGTATGCGCGCAGTCGCAGGCTTGCCTCCGCGCTGGCAAAACACGGCGTCGGCGTTGGCGATACGGTTGCGGCGATGCTGTCGAACACGCCTGAAATGATCGAGGCCCACTTTGGCGTGCCGATGACTGGCGCCGTGTTGAATGCACTCAACACCAGGCTCGATGCCGGCGCCATCGCCTTCATGCTCGACCATGGTGAGGCGCGCGTGCTGCTTACCGACCGCGAATTCGCCCCGACCATTGAGGCGGCGCTGGCGCTGGTTAAAAGCCGCCCGCTGGTAATCGATATTGACGATGCCGAATTTACCGGCGATGGGAAGCATCTGGGGGAAATCGAGTACGAGGTATTCATCGCGGCGGGCGATGCTGGCTATGCCTGGCAGCCCCCCGCGGACGAGTGGCAGGCGATCTGCCTCAACTACACCTCGGGCACCACCGGCAACCCAAAGGGCGTGGTGTATTCGCATCGTGGCGCGTATCTCAATGCCGTGGGCAACATTCTGACCTGGGGCATGCCGCGGCACGCCGTGTACCTGTGGACCCTGCCGATGTTCCATTGCAACGGCTGGTGTTTTCCTTGGACGATGGCGGCCAACGCAGGTGTCAATGTCTGCCTTCGCAAGGTCGATCCGGTACCGATTTTTGACGCTATACGCCGCCATCGCGTGACGCATTATTGCGGTGCTCCTATTGTGCATAGCGCCATGATCAACGCTCCAGTGGCCCTGCGCGAAGGTATCTCGCATGGTGTTTCCGCAATGGTGGCTGGCGCCGCGCCGCCGGCGGCGATGATCGAGGGCATGGAGACCATGGGGTTTGACCTGACCCATGTGTACGGCCTCACCGAGGTCTATGGCCCGGCCGCGGTCTGTGCCAAGCAGGACGAATGGTCGGAGTTGGACATCGTCAAACGTTCCGAACGCAACGGTCGCCAGGGCGTGCGCTACCTTCTCGAGGAAGGCATGACGGTGATGGATCCCCAGACCATGACGCGGGTTCCCGCCGACGGCGAGACCATGGGGGAAATCATGTTTCGCGGCAATGTGATGATGAAGGGCTATCTGAAGAACCCGGCGGCCACGGCAGAAGCCTTTTCTGGCGGCTGGTTCCATTCCGGAGATCTTGCCGTGCTGTATCCGGACGGTTACGCTAAGATCAAGGATCGCTCGAAGGACATCATCATCTCAGGAGGCGAGAACATATCCTCGCTCGAGGTCGAGGATGTCATTTATCGGCATCCGGCGGTGATGGTTTGTGCAGTGGTTGCACAACCGGACGCGAAATGGGGTGAGACACCCTGCGCGTTTGTCGAAGTCAAGCCTGGAGCAAGCGTGGCTGAGCAGGACATAATCGAGCACTGTCGCGCGCACATGGCGCGGTTCAAGGTGCCTAAAAAAGTGGTGTTTGGTCCGCTGCCGAAAACGTCGACCGGAAAAATACAGAAATTCGTCTTGCGTCAACAGGCCAAATCAATTGCTGCCATTGAATAACGGGCAGATGAAGGAGGCAAGCATGAGTGCACCCGCCACAAAAAATTCCCCGCTGTCGGCAGACCCCGTTCTTCTGCGAGAGCTAAGCGATGGCATCCTTACGCTGACCCTGAATCGTCCGGCCCAGTTCAACGCTTTGTCGGGCGAATTGCTCGAAGCCTTGCAACAGGCGCTAGACGAGGCCGCGGTCGATGTTGCGGTTCGCGTCATTGTCATTGGAGCCAATGGGCGCGGGTTTTGTGCCGGGCATGATCTGAAGGAAATTCACGCCCTTGGCACCCAGTCGCGTATTGAGGCCCTGTTCCAGCAATGTAGCCGTTTGATGACAAGCCTGGTGGCGATACCGCAGCCGGTCATTGCGAAAGTGCATGCGACTGCGACGGCGGCCGGTTGCCAGTTGGTGGCGCAGTGCGACCTCGCCGTATGTGCCGACAGTGCGCGTTTTGCCGTGAGCGGTGTGAACTTCGGTCTGTTCTGCTCGACCCCCAGCGTTGCGCTTTCCCGCAATCTGGGCCGCAAGCAGGCCATGGAAATGCTGCTGACCGGGGAGTTCATCGACGCACAAACCGCGCAGCGCCAGGGTCTGGTGAACAGGGTGGTGGCCGCCGGCGAACTGGACGCCGAGGTTGGCAGGTTGGCCGCCGTGATTGCAGCCAAACCCCGCGGTGCCGTCGCCGCCGGCAAGCGGCTTTTTTATCAGCAACTGGAAATGGGCATCACTCCGGCGTACATCTTGGCGAGTGAAGTCATCGCCTGCAATGCCGCCAGCCCTGAGGGACGGGAAGGTATGACGGCGTTTCTGGAAAAGCGCGCGCCACAATGGCCCGGTCAATGACGACGGGGGGCGGAGTCACCGGCCCGGTTGAACCCGTATAAAATACTGCTGCCAGCGCAAGTGCCCGAGACTCGGGAGTGCCAAACAGCCAAGCCTCCGAAGCGATCGATAGCTATCACTAACTGACGGATTTCCTGTGGCCGAAGACACGATTCTCGAAACGCGAAAGCTGACCAAGGAGTTCAAGGGGTTTGTCGCGGTCAGTAATGTCGATCTGCGGGTCAAGCGCGGGCAGATTCATGCGCTAATCGGTCCCAACGGCGCGGGAAAGACGACGGTCTTCAACCTGCTGACCAAATTCCTGATACCGACAACCGGCACCATTCTGTTCAATGGCGTCGATATCACGGTCGAGCGTCCGGCGCAAATCGCCCGCCGCGGCATCATTCGCTCTTTTCAGATTTCTGCGGTGTTTCCACACCTGACGGTTTTGGAAAACGTACGCATTGGCTTGCAGCGCAAATTGGGTATTTCCTATCATTTCTGGAAGCCGGAGCGCGTTTTGCTCGGACTCAATGATGAAGCGATGCGCTTGCTGGCCGAGGTCGGTCTGGAGGACTACGCGGAGACCGAAACTGTGGCGCTTCCCTACGGACGTAAGCGCGCCCTCGAAATCGCCACAACCCTGGCGCTGGATCCGGAGTTAATGCTACTGGATGAGCCGACCCAGGGAATGGGGCACGAGGACGTGCATCGCGTTACCGAACTAATTCGGAAAGTGGCGGCAAACCGGACGGTGCTGATGGTCGAGCACAACATGAGTGTCGTTTCCAGCATCGCCGACACGATAACCGTCCTGCAACGAGGCAGTGTGCTCGCCGAGGGGCCTTACGCAGAGGTCTCGGGCAATCCACAGGTCATTGAAGCTTATATGGGAACAGCAGCGTGAGCGCAGCCAGCGGCAACAATCGTCCGGTCGTCCTCAGCGTGCGCGACCTGCATGCATGGTATGGCGAGTCGCATATCCTGCACGGTATGAATTTCGATGTCCGGCAGGGCGAGGTGGTAACCCTTCTGGGTCGCAATGGCGCCGGCCGCACCACCACGCTCAAGGCGATCCTGGGGCTTACCGGGCGTCGCACCGGGTCGGTCACGGTGGGAGGCGTGGAAACAGTAGGTATGCCGCCGCACCGCATTGCCCGGCTTGGACTCGGTTACTGCCCCGAGGAGCGGGGCATTTTCGCCAGTCTGAGTGCCGAAGAAAATCTGTTGCTGCTGCCCGAGGTGGGGCCCGATGGCATGGGCCTGGAGGAAATCTATGCCATGTTCCCGAACCTGAAGGAACGCGCAGACAGTCCGGGAACGAAACTCTCCGGCGGCGAGCAACAGATGCTGGCGGTGGCCCGCATCTTGAGAACCGGCGCCCGGTTGCTGCTGCTCGATGAAATAACCGAGGGCCTCGCGCCGGTGATCGTGCAAAAGCTCGCGGAAGTCATTCTCCAGCTCAGGGAAAAAGGCTATACCATCGTACTGGTCGAACAGAATTTCCGCTTTGCTGCGCCCCTCGCGGACCGCCATTATGTGGTCGAGCATGGCGAGGTGGTGGAAACGGTGGCCAGCGACGAACTGGTATCAAAAACGCAGCTGCTTAACGAGTATCTTGGTGTTTAGCAGTAAGGCGGAACGCAACAGAATTTTTCGATTCAAAAAAAGAGGAGATCGCAACATGATATTGAAACGCAAACTTATGACGACTTTTGTGGCGGCGGCGCTGGGTGCCTGGGGTTCGGCGCAGGCCCAGGTCTCCGACAATGTGGTCAAAATCGGCGTGCTGACCGATCTTTCAAACATTTATTCCGATGTGGCCGGACAGGGGTCGGTGATCGCCGCGCGCATGGCGGTTGAAGACTTCGCCAAGGACGGCATGGTGTTGGGCAAAAAGATTGAAATCATCTCTGCCGACCACCAGAACAAGGCGGACATTGCCGCAAACATCGCGCGCGAATGGTTCGACAAGGACAAGGTGGACACCATCGTCGACCTGGTGTCGACCAACACGGCACTCGCCGCGATGGAAGTGGCGGAGCAGAAGAACAAGATCACCCTGGTTTCGGGCGCCGCGTCGCTGCCCATCACCAATGAAAAATGTACCGCTGGTACCGTGCACTGGGCATACGACACGTATGCTTTGTCGGTCGGTACCGCGCAGTCGCTGGTAAAGCAGGGCAAGAAGTCCTGGTTCTTCCTGACCGCTGACTACGCGTTTGGCGCGGCGCTCGAGCGTGATGCCACCGCGGTGGTCAAGGCCAATGGCGGCTCCGTCGTCGGCTCGGTCAAGCACCCGTTCCCGAACAGCGACTTCTCGTCCTTTTTGCTCAAGGCGCAGGGCTCCAAGGCTGATGTGATCGCGCTCGCCAACGCCGGTGCGGACACCATCAACTCTGTCAAGCAGGCGGCCGAATTCGGCATCATGGGTGGCAAGCAGGCGGTTGTGCCGCTGCTTATTTTTATCTCCGACATTCACAGCCTGGGCCTCAAGACCACGCAGGGCATGTTTGTGACCGAGGGTTTTTACTGGGATCAGAATGACAAGACGCGCGCCTGGTCGAAGCGCTTTTTCGAAAAGCACAAGCGTATGCCCACCATGGTGCACGCCGGCGTGTATTCGTCCGTGCTCAATTACCTGAAGGCGATTCAGGCTGCCAAGACTGACGATACGGCGAAGGTCATGGCCAAACTCAAGAGCACGCCGATTGATGATGGCCTGTTCAAGGGCACCATCCTCGCCAACGGCAAGTTCAAGCACGACATGGTGCAGGCACAGGTCAAGTCGCCAGCCGAGTCGAAGTCGCCCTGGGATTACTACAAAAATGTAACGGTCATCCCAGCCGATATCGCCACGCAGCCGATCGCGCAATCGACCTGCAAACTGCTGAAGAAGTAGGCGCTTGTAAAAAGCGGGCGGGAGGAATCCCGCCCTGTATTGTTTAGTTGGGGCCTGCTTTTGAGGCGGTTCCAGGTACAGTTTGATGCCGCAACCCCGGTCGATAATTTCGGTCTGGAGCGGTGCTTGCAAAGGCAAACCCGATGTTCGAGATGCTAGGCATCACGCCGCAGGCCCTGCTTGCCCAGTTGTTGGTCGGCCTTATTAACGGCTCGTTCTACGCGATATTGAGCCTGGGGCTGGCGATAATTTTTGGGCTGCTTAACATCATCAATTTCACCCATGGTGCGCAATATATGCTGGGCGCATTTGTCGCCTGGCTTGGGTTGACCCAGCTTGGGTCCTGGTTCGGACAGCCCGATTTCACCGTTAATTACTGGTTCGCGCTGGTGCTCTCACCGCTGCTGGTCGGTACGTTCGGAATTCTGATCGAACGCACCATGCTCAAACGGCTTTATCATCTTGACCACCTTTATGGTCTGTTGCTTACCTTCGGGCTTGCGCTGATTATCGAGGGCATGTTCCGCCACTGGTATGGCATATCCGGCGAGAGCTACGAGGTGCCCGAGTTGTTGCAGGGGGCCATTCGTCTGGATGAGATCGGCATTATCCTGCCCAAGTATCGCATCTGGGTTGTGTTCGCTTCGCTTGTGGTGTGCTTTGGCACCTGGTATGTCATTGAACGAACCCGGCTTGGCGCCTACCTGCGCGCAGGCACCGAGAACCCGCGACTGCTTCAGGCTTTCGGCATCAATGTGCCGCTGATGATCACGCTGACCTACGGTTACGGCGTTGCGCTCGCCGGATTCGCCGGGGTGCTGGCGGCGCCGATTCTGCAGGTGAACCCGATAATGGGCTCCAATCTCATCATTGTGGTGTTTGCTGTGGTGGTGATCGGCGGCATGGGTTCGATCCTCGGTTCCATCCTGACCGGTCTTGGTCTCGGTTTGATAGAGGGGCTGACCAAGGTGTTTTATCCGGAAGGTTCTGCGGTTGTCATTTTTGTGATCATGGCGATTGTGCTGTTGCTGCGTCCGGCCGGGCTGTTCGGCAGGGAGAAATAGGCATGGATCGAACCCGCATCATCTTTGTATTGCTTTTCGTCGCCGGCCTTTTGTTACCGTTCCAGGATGTCATTTACCTGGTTTTTGCGATGCAGTTGCTTTGCTTCGCCTTGTTCGCCTGCGCCTTCAACCTGTTACTCGGTTTTACCGGACTGCTTTCTTTCGGCCATGCGGCATTTTTTGGCAGCGCCGGTTACATCACCTCTTATGTCTGTAAAGAGTGGGGCTGGACCCCGGAGGTCGGCGTGCTGGCGGGCGTGGCCGTCTCAACCGCACTAGGCTGGCTGGTCGGTAGCCTCGCCATCCGGCGGCAGGGTATTTACTTTGCAATGATCACGCTGGCCTTGTCGCAAATGGTGTTTTTTCTGGCACTGCAGTTCCCGTTCACGCATGGCGAGGATGGAATCCAAGGCGTACCGCGCGGAAAATTTCTCGGTATCGTCGATCTGTCAGGCGACGTGGCCATGTATTACTTCACCTTTGCCGTTTTTGTTCTTGGTTTTGCGCTGGTCTACCGCACCATCCATTCCCCCTTTGGCCAGGTGCTCAAGTCGATTCGCGAGAACGAGCCGCGGGCGATTTCCCTCGGTTACGACGTCGAGCGTTTCAAGCTGCTCGCGTTCATGCTGTCCTGCGCCTTGTCGGGCCTTGCCGGGTCGACCAAGTCGCTGGTGTTCCAACTTGCTACGCTGACCGACGTGCACTGGCACATGTCAGGGCAGGTGGTGCTGATGACCCTGTTAGGGGGTATGGGCACCATATTCGGCCCGCTGGTCGGCGCCGGCGTAGTGATTGGCCTGGAAAAATACCTTGCCGGCATCGGCTCTTGGAGCACCATCGTCACGGGCGTTATTTTCGTTGTCTGTGTGCTGGCCTTCCGGCGAGGCATCGTCGGCGAACTGGCGGCGCTGTACAGCGCAAAAAAATAGATCAGGCGACACCGCTTTCACGCAGCTCTGCGATCTGCTGCGCCGACAGGCCAAGCAGGTCCTGAAGAATTTCGTCCGTGTGCTGTCCGAGCATCGGCGGTGGCACGTCGTAGGTCACCGGGGTTTCCGAAAAGCGCATAGGGCTTGCCACCGTCGGCACGCTGCCGGCCGGATGCGGGATCTCGACGCGCAGGCCGCGATGCCGCACCTGCGGATTTTCGAACACTTCCTGCATATTGTGAATAGGGCCGCAGGGCACGCCGGCCGCCTCAAGTGCGCTGACCCAAGCGCTCTTGCTGCGTCCGCACATGATGGTTTCGACGATAGGGACCAACAGATCGCGGTTTTTCAGGCGGTCCGGATTAGTGCGAAAGCGCGCGTCCTCGGAGAGCTCCTCGCGGCCGGCGGCTTTGCAAAAGTTGCGGAACTGGCTGTCGTTACCGACGGCAAGAATGAGATGACCGTCACTGGTCGCGAACACCTGATAAGGGCATATGTTGATATGCGCGTTGCCCCAGCGCCTGGGGATGTTGCCCGAGCACCAGTAGTTCAGGATCTGGTTGGCATTGAAGGCGACCAGCGTGTCCATCAGCGCCATGTCTATGCATTGTCCCTGCCCGGTGCGCTCACGGTGCACGATCGCCGCATTGATGGCAATGCCGGCATAAAGGCCGGTGAGTACGTCTGTGACGGCGATGCCGGCTTTTTGCGGGCCGCCGCCAGGCAGGTCGTCGCGTTCGCCGGTGATGCTCATGAATCCGCCCATGCCCTGGAAGATGAAGTCATAACCGGGGCGCGCGGCGTAGGGGCCGTCCTGGCCGAAGCCGGTTATGGAGCAGTAGATAAGTCCGGGGTTGAGCTTGCGCAGGGATTCATAATCAAGGCCGTATTTTTTCAGTCCACCGACCTTGTAGTTCTCGACCAGCACATCGCACTTGGCGGCCAGTTCGCGTGCGATCCGCCCGCCTTCCGGCGCGGCGATATCGAGCGTAACCGACTTCTTGCCGCGGTTGACGGAAAGGTAATAGGCCGACTCGGCGCTGTCCTCGCCATGCCTGTCCTTGAGAAAGGGCGGGCCCCAGGCCCGGGTGTCGTCGCCGCTGCCCGGACGTTCGATCTTGATGACCTCGGCACCCAGATCGGCGAGGTTTTGCGTCGCCCAAGGGCCGGCAAGGATGCGGGTCAGGTCGAGTACGCGAATATGGGACAGGGGGCGGGACATGGGGCGTTCCTAGGGTTCGGGGAATCGGGATGAGTCGGCTCTTGGCAGGGTAATGGGCTGACAGACTGTCCGCAAGCAGGGCAAGGGCCGCGTGCGGCCATCGTTTATAATTGTCCACCTTTTAACAAGCCGGAGTAGCAATGAAAGTTCTGGTTCCCGTCAAGCGCGTCGTCGACTATACCGTCAAGGTCCGCGTCAAGGCCGACGGCTCGGGTGTCGAGACGGCCAAAATCAAAATGTCGATGAATCCCTTCGATGAAATAGCGGTGGAGGAGGCGGTTCGTTTGAAAGAAGCCGGCATCGTCACTGAGATAATTGTTGTCTCATGCGGCCCCACCGCTTGCCAGGAAACCCTGCGCACCGCGCTGGCCATTGGCGCCGATCGCGCCATCCTGGTTGAAACGGATGTCGAGTTGCAACCGCTGGCCATCGCCAAACTGATGAAGGCCATCGCCGCCAAAGAATCACCTGGGCTCGCCATTTTCGGCAAGCAGGCGATCGACGACGATGCCAGTCAGACGGGGCAGATGTTTGCCGCACTGATGGGCTGGCCGCAGGCGACGTTTGCCTCCAAGGTAAAAATAGACGGCCAAGCGATGCAGGTGACGCGCGAAGTGGACGGCGGCCTCGAGACGATCGCGATGTCCCTGCCCGCGGTGGTCACCACGGATTTGCGTCTTAACGAACCGCGCTATGTGACGCTGCCCAACATCATGAAGGCGAAAAAGAAGCCCATGGAGGTGCTCAAGCCTGATGTGCTTGGCGTGGATGTCACGCCGCGCCTCAAGACGCTCAAAGTGGAAGAACCGCCCAAGCGCAAGTCCGGAGCCAAGGTGGCCGACGCCAAGGCGCTTATCGACAAACTCAGGAACGAAGCGAAGGTGATCGCATGAGTATCCTCGTCATTGCAGAGCACGACAACCTGATGCTCAAGGGCGCCACACTGAACACCGTGGCGGCAGCGGCCAAAATTGGCGGAGAAGTACATGTGCTTGTAGCCGGAGCGGGCTGCGCGGCCGCGGCGCAGGCTGCAGCACAGGTTGCCGGTGTGGCCAAGGTGCTGGTCGCCGACGCCGCGCAGTACAAAGATCAGTTGGCCGAGAGTCTCGCCGCGCTGGTGGTGGGGCTGGCTGGTGCTTACGGTCATATCCTTGCACCTGCGACGACTTCGGGGAAGAATTTTCTGCCGCGTGTTGCCGCGCTGCTTGATGTGGCGCAGATCTCCGAAATCGTCGCCGTCAATTCGCCCGACACCTTCGTGCGGCCCATTTATGCCGGCAACGCGCTGGCGACGGTGCAGTCTGTCGACAAGATCAAGGTCATCACGGTACGAACCACGGGTTTTGACCCGGTGTCCGCAACCGGGGGCGCGGCTGCAGTCGAGAACATCGCCGCACTTGCGGACGCTGCGCAGACCAGTCTCGTTAGTCGTGAGTTGACCAAATCGGATCGTCCTGAACTCACGGCGGCCAAAATTATCGTGTCCGGCGGCCGTGGCATGGGCTCGGGCGATAATTTCAAACTGCTCGAACCCTTGGCCGACAAGCTCAACGCCGCCATGGGCGCGTCGCGCGCCGCGGTTGATGCGGGCTTTGTTCCGAACGACTGGCAGGTTGGTCAAACCGGCAAGATCGTCGCGCCCGAGTTGTACATCGCGGTCGGCATCTCTGGCGCCATCCAGCATCTGGCCGGCATGAAAGACAGCCGCGTCATTGTCGCCATCAACAAAGACGAGGAGGCGCCGATATTTCAGGTGGCGGACTACGGCATCGTCGGCGACCTGTTCCAGGTTGTCCCGGAATTGGTGAAGGAACTCGGTTAAGGGAATCGAGTTCCGCACATCATAAAAAAGCGATAATTTCAAAATCGTGACTGATGTTCCCCCTCTCCCTTGACGGGGAAGGGTTGGGGAGAGAGTGAATGTGGGCATGTTCGATTCAGCCGGCATCCCCCTCTCCCTGTTCCTCTCCCTCAGGGGGAGAGGGAAGGTACTGTCGACGCATTAACCGGAGGAGCTGCCATGAGTGAGTACATCGCACCGCTGAAGGACATGATGTTCGTGCTAAACGAACTGGCCGGACTGGGCGATGTGGCGAGGCTGCCCGGCTGCGAAGAGGCCACGCCCGACCTGGTCGAGCAGGTGCTGGAAGAATGCGGCAAATTCTCATCAGGTGTGCTGTCGCCGCTCAACTGGTCGGGTGATCAGGAGGGCGCACAATGGAAGGACGGCGCGGTAAGCACCCCTAAGGGCTTCAAGCAGGCCTATCGGAAGTTTGTTGAAGGGGGCTGGAACGCGCCGCATTTCCCGCCCGAACTGGGCGGACAGGGGCTGCCCAAGCTCGTTTCCACACCGGTGCAGGAGATGTGGAAGTCGGCGAACATGTCCTTTTCCCTTTGTCCGCTGCTGACATTCAGTGCGATCGAGGCGCTTTTGCTGCGCGGCACAGACGCGCAAAAAAATCTCTACTTGCGTAAGATGATAGAGGGCACCTGGACCGGCACCATGAATTTGACCGAGCCACAGGCCGGTTCTGACCTTGCGCTGATCAAATCACGTGCGCTGCCCGAGGGCGACCACTATCGCCTCTTCGGCCAGAAAATATTCATCACCTACGGCGAGCATGACCTCGCCGAGAACATCATTCACCTCGTGCTGGCGCGCACCCCCGACGCACCCGAAGGCGTCAAGGGCATTTCCCTGTTCGTGGTGCCCAAATTTCTGCTCAACCAGGACGGCAGCCTGGGTGCGCGCAACGACGCCAAATGCGTGTCCATTGAACACAAACTGGGCATCCACGCCAGTCCGACCGCGGTGATGGTGTACGGTGAAAAAGACGGTGCCATTGGTTACCTCGTTGGCGAGGAAAACCGCGGCCTCGAATACATGTTCATCATGATGAATGCGGCGCGCTTTGCCGTCGGCTTGGAGGGCGTAGCCCTTTGCGAGCGCGCCTACCAGCGCGCGCTGGCCTTCGCCAAGGAACGCATACAAAGCCGCGACCTCGCCGGCGGGCGGGCTTCGGTCAGCATCATTCATCACCCCGACGTGCGGCGCATGCTGATGAGCATGAAATCGCAGACCGAGGCGACCCGGGCGCTGGCCTATGTCGTGGCGGCGGCCCTCGATACCGTGCACCACAGCGCTGACAAGGAGGCGGTCGCGCGCAGCCAGGCCTTCGCCGACCTGATGATCCCGGTGGTCAAGGGGTGGAGCACCGAATGTGGTGTCGATGTCGCATCGCTTGGCGTGCAGGTGCACGGCGGCATGGGCTTCATTGAAGAGACCGGCGCGGCGCAGCATCTGCGCGATGCGCGCATCACCACCATTTATGAAGGCACCACCGGCATACAGGCCAATGACCTGGTCGGGCGCAAGATTGCCCGGGAGGGCGGTGTGACCGCGAAAGCGCTGATCAAAGTCATGAGGGTGGTCGAAGCCGAGCTGGGCAAAGCCGATGGCGATGATTTTGCCGCGATAAAAAGGCGCTTTGGCGCGGCCATCGATGCTTTTGCCGAAGCGGTGGACTGGATTGTTGCGACCAACGGATCGGACATCAAGTCGGTCTACGCAGGTGCCGTGCCCTTTCTCAAAATGACCGGCATCCTCTGTGGCGGTTGGCAAATGGCGCGCGCCGCGCTGGTCGCGGACAAAAAATTGAGAGCGGCCGAAGGTGATGCTGAATTTCTCAAGGCTAAAATTATCACCGCGCGTTTTTTTGCCGATCACTTCATGGGGCAGGTGCCGGGAATGCGCGACAGCATTGTCGAGGGTGCATCGGGCGTGATGGCCTTGAGCGAAGCGCAGTTCTAGAGCGAAGCGCAGTTTTGGAACGAAACGCAGTTTTGGAACGAAGTTTAGTTCTGGGCTAAGGCGTATTGCTTGGGCGCGCGCACTTTCAGCGCGAATCGTCTTTTCAGTAAATATTGGCCAAGCGCAATAGCAGTGTTGTGACGTCGTACCTCCGCCCCTCCGCCCCCTTAATCGGGACGCAAGAGAATCGCTTGCCTGTACCTCGCTTTCGGGCAATCATGCGTGTGCGTCGATGATGCAGCGAAGACTGCGTGCCATAAGGCGATGACGATCACACAAGGAGTGAATGATGTTGCGCAAAAGCCTGTTGTCCCTGACCCTGTCCCTGTCCCTGTCCCTGACCCTCGGGCTACTGCCGCAGTGTGCGCTGGCGCAAGCCTACCCGAGCAAGCCGATAAAAATTCTTGTGCCCTTCACCGCAGGTGGCTCGTCCGACATCATCGCGCGGTCCATCGGTATAAAGCTCGCGGAGATCATGGGGCAGCCTGTCGTGGTGGAAAACCGTGCCGGTGCCAACGGTGCGATCGCCGCCGAAATGATCGCCAAGGCGCCGGCCGATGGTTACAGCATCCTGGTCGGTTCGATAGGTGTGTTTGCGATCAATCCGGCGCTGTTCAAGAATCTGCCGTATCAGCCATTGCGTGACTTTGACCTGATCTCTGTGGCGGTCCGTAATCCCAACATCCTGATTGCGACCCCAAAGTTCCCGGCCAATACGGTGGCGGAGCTGGTCGATTACATGAAAAAGAATCCAGGCAAGACGTCCTTTGTCTCATCGGGCACAGGTTCATCGGACCACCTGTCGGCTGAATTGCTGTGGCAGCGTACCAATACCACCGGCATCCATGTGCCCTACAAAGGCGGTTCGGCGGCAATGACCGACCTTATTGGCGGCGGTGTCGATGCGTCCTTTCAAAACCTCGGCGCGGCCTCGGCGCACATTAGCAGCGGTCGCCTCAAGGCTATTGCCGTCACCAGCGACAAGCGGGCGCCGCAATTCCCCAATGTGCCGACCATGGCCGAGGCGGGTATAAGCGGCTTCGAGGTCTATTCGTGGCAGGCTGTTGTCGCGCCCAAGGGCCTGCCCAGGGATGTGCTGGCCAAGTTGCAGGCTGGCGTCATCGCGGCGCTCAACGCACCGGATAACAAAGCGCGGTTGGACGCACAGGGCTTCGAGGTGGTGGCCAATACCTCGGAGCAGTTCACCGAGTTCCTGAAAGGGGAGCTGGCGCGCTGGAAACAAGTGGTGGATACCGCCGGCATCAAGCCGGACTGATTGCAATAGGCTGGAAATGCCCGCCGCGGCTTGTATCAAATCGTCTTGTAGGGAACGCCGAGGATGTCGATCCGGGCCATAACGCGGATGGTTTCCGAGGATACAAGCGAGGTGCTGTTGGGCGTGGCGTACGAGACTTTGCCGGGACTGGCGCGCGCATAGTCGATCAGGTCCTTGACGCGTTTGATCGGGGATGCCGCGCTGACCGCGAGTGCGAAGGGCAGGTCGCCGGTGCGCACGATTGGCGTAAAGTACTTGATCGGGTCCTAGCGTAGTGTCTTGAACAGGCTGGGGTTGGCCGAGTGCGAGGTGTTGGTTGACATCAACAGGGTGTAGCCATCGGGCTTTGCCTTGGCGACAAACTCCGCGCTGATTTGGGCGCTGGCACCGGCCCTGTTTTCAACAACGCCCTGTTGCTTGAGGCGTTCTGAGAGTTTTTGCGCGATGACGCGGCCCACCGCATCGGTGCCGCTTCCAGCTGCGAACGGAATGACCAGGCCGATCGGTTTTGAAGGCCACGCATCCTGTGCATGAATGCCGTAACTGACCAGTGCCAGCGCCGCACAGAGCATCTGAGCTGTCTGTCGTATGACTCCGCCTTGATGTTTTTTTAAAGTGCTATACCACCGGGCGCATGACGCGGTCGGGCGACTCTTCGTAGGGGGGCGAATAGACCACCAGCAGGCGCACTGGCTCCTCACTGATGACGGTGAACGTATGCATCACGTCGGCGGGGAAAAAACAGCTGTCGCCGGGGCCCAGTTCGCAGGATTCGCCGCCGACTTCGGCCAGGGCGCGGCCCTCGAGCATGTAGCAGACCTGTTCTATGCCCGGGTGGGCGTGCGGCAGAGCGCCTTTGCCTTTCTGAATATGGCCAAGCACCAGTTCGATCTGCTTTGCACCGGTTTCGGGACCGATCAGGCGCTTGTTCAGCGTGCCGGTGTGATTGGCCGGGTGGTAGCCGGGGACGTCTTGTTGCCGGACAAAATAATTGTGGGCCATGCTGCTCTCCTTTTTGTTTTCAAGCCCATGACAGCTTGTGATTGTGCATTGTGCATTGTGCTATTGCGCCGCGAAATGATAGAGGAAAGCGCGGTGCTCCGCCTGTGTGCCCGAATCTGGCGGGGATTGCAGGCGGCTGAGCATGGACGCTGACAGTGTTACGACCTTGCCAATGTGCGCGACCGGTCCGGAGCGTGCGCGTCCAATACCCGTCACGCAGCGACAGGGTGGAATAATCGGGCTTTGCGGGCCGGCTTGTTTGAAAATCTCAGGTGGTGTTGCCGCCATGCTTGCGGTGTGGGCGGTGTGTGCACTGTCGGCGGCGGGACCCGGGTGCTTACATATTCGGGTAATTGGGGCCGCCCCCGCCTTGTGGCACCACCCAAACGATGTTCTGGG
>CAMDRY010000015.1 GCA_945906975.1 Bordetella parapertussis
AACCGGCGACCCCTGCCAGGGTGGCGAAGCAGGCCATTGCGGCCACGAACCTTGATACGCGCATGGGTTTCGGCGCCGCCTTGCCGCCCTTGCCGTCGCTGCTCTTTTTCAATTCAATCTCCCGAATGAGGATTATTTTTCAAGCGATCGCACACTGGCCGACGCCCTTATTTTTGTTCGAGGCGGATGTTGGCGCGATTAATCACCTCGCCCCAGCGCACCACCTCGGTCGATACGAACTGCCGGAACTCATCCTGCGACAGCGGGAATGCCTCAACACCGGCTGCGCGCAACTGCGCCTGGACCTCGGGCGACTTCACCACGGCGACGATGTCCTCAACGAGGCGTTGCACCACGGCCGCCGGCGTCTTCGCCGGCACCATGATGCCGAACCAGTTGGCGACATCCATGCGCTGAAAGCCTTCGTTCTGCAGCGTCGGGACATCATCGAGCAGATTCGACTTGGAGGCGGTCATCATGCCGTAGATCTGGATTTTTCCGGTTTTGCGCAAGGCCAGCACACGACCGACCGGCAGCACCATGAGGTCGATCTGGCCACCGAGCAGCGCCGTCTCGGCCGGTGCGGTTCCCTGGAAGGGCACATGCAGGAAGTCGATGCCCGCCTGTCCCTTGAACATTTCCATTGCAACCTGGCCGGTGCTGCCTATGCCCCAGGTGCCGTAGGTGAGCTTGCCCGGGTTGGCCTTGGCGAAAGCCACCAGCTCAGCCGTGCTCTTGGCTGACAGTGTCGCCCGACCGACCAGCACAAACGGATTCTTGGCAAAGGTGGTGATAGGGATGAAATCGCCAATCGGGTCATAGGGCGGCTTGCGCCCGGCGCCCATGCCGATCGAGTGCGTCTCCGCGCTCGCCACCAGCAGCGTATAGCCGTCAGCCGCAGAACGCGCCGCCGCGTCGGCACCGATCATGCCGTTGGCGCCACCGCGGTTCTCGACAATCACTGAAGCGGCGAGTTTCTCCGAAAGGCGTAGTGCGATGATGCGCGACACCGCGTCAGTGGTGCCGCCCGCCGGCCACGGCACAATGAGCTTGACCGGCCGTTCGGGATAGGCGGCTGCGGCTGATGCGGCCAGAAAAACCAGGGCTGCGCCCATCATCCCGCGCCGAAAAAATGAACGGCATACCGATGTGATCCGCGCAAGAAAGCAATGACTTGTTTGATGCATGACGCCTCCTTTTATTACCGCCGGTTTTCCGGCTTTGTTTTAACTATTCACTGAACATGGGGGCAAGCCACCTTGTATATCCCTCACTGCAAAGAGAAACTTGTCGAAGCGGGCTCATTTTCAGGACTTGATCAGCGCTGCCTTAATCTTAAGTACGAACACCGTTTCGCCACCGCTTCGGCCGGCTCAAATACTGTTCCCGGCAGCATGACCCTCGGCGGTCGCGCTAAGCACATCGCGCGCACATTGGCTGTCGCCGATGCAATACACCTCCATGCCCGCGGCGCGAAGCGGCGCGCACAACGAATCGTTCGGCGCGCGCGGCGTCGACCAGGCCAGAAAGGCGACCTCGTCGATCTCTGCAACATCACCATTGTATAGGTTCGCGTACTCAAGTCGGCCCTGCTCGAAACTGTCGGTGAGGCGCGGCTCGGACAGCACTTTAATGCTGACGCGCAGCTCGCTCATGCGCCGCAGGATGCCCTGGCGCGTCACCAGCGAGGTGAAGGTCGCAATGGTGTCGCGCGGCGTGATGATGACGACGCGCTCGAACAAGGCGTGCAACCACTCCGCCGCGGCGTAGGTTCCCTCGGTGTGATCCGTGTCATAGATGACCGCCGTGCCCGGCTGCCTCGTCGTAAAACGCAGCAACTGGGCCATCGCCGCACGCAGATCGGGCACCAGACCGTCTTGGCGCAACGCTGCCGGCAGCCATTCCGGGGCGAGCATATGGGCGCCGGCGGCGATCACCACCGCGTCGGGCTTGAGCGCAGACACATCAGCCAGCGAGGCCGTCACACCGAACTCGAAGACAACGCCCCCGCGCAGCGCCGCGGCATGCTGGTAATCGTAAATACTGCTGAGCGACTCGCCGCCGGGCAGCAGCGCGTGCAGGCGCGTCTTGCCCCCCACCTGGGCTGATGCACCCAGCACCGTGACCTGGTGGCCGCGCGCCGCCGCCACCCAGGCGGCCTCCAGGCCGGCGATACCGGCGCCAACCACCACCACGCGTTTTTTTTGCCTCGCGGGCGCCGGCCGCCAGGCCAGCTCATCGGCTTCGCCGACGCGCGGATTGTTGTCGCAGGCAAGCGGCAGGCGCAGGCCGGTGACACGCTCCCAGCAGGTGTTGCATGACACGCAGTAACGAATGTCGTGGGCGCGCCCGGCAACCGCCTTGTTGAGCCAGGCGGCATCGGCGATCAAGGGCCGCCCAAGGCCGATCAACTCCGCGTCGCCGCGCGCGATCAGGCCCTCCGCCTCGGCCGGATCGGTGATGCGCCCGAGTGCCATCACCGGCACGCCGTTGACGGCGCGGCGCAATTCGCGCATCAGCGGCACGTAGGGCATGCGCGGCGCATGGCCGTCCGGCACATGCTGCTCCAGCGAATGCGCATGACTGCCGTGCGCAAAGCCGACATAGTCGACATTGCCCAATGCGGTGAGTTGCGCGGCGATGGCCGCCGCCTCCGCCGGGCCGACGCTGCCGGCCACACCATCGTTGCCCGGCAGCTTCAAGCCGATGATGAAACCTGCGCCACAGGCGGCGCGGATGGCGGCGACCAGTTCGGCGACAATGCGCGTGCGGCCCGCCACATCACCGCCATAGCGATCCGTGCGCAGATTGGAGCGCGGCGACAGGAACTGGTTAAACAGGTGACCGTGCCCGGCGGATATTTCCACGCCGCTGAAACCGCAACGCTGCATTCTGGCGGAGGAGCCGGACATTTCCACAAGCAGCTGCTCGATGTCGGCAATAGAGAGCGCACGCGGCACGCTCCAGCTCAGGTCGTCGGGCAGCACCGAGGCGCTGGTCGCATCCGTAACCCGTCCCGGAATATTGCGACCCCGACCGCGATCGACAATCTGGGCCAGCAAACGGCAATCCTGCGACTCGACCGCATCAGCCCAGCGACTGAGCCCGTCAAGGTTGTCGTCATTCCAGGCGCGCACGCGGCTGGGCACATCGAAACCACGCCACATGCCCAAAGGCTCGGCCACGATCATGGCCGCGCCGCCACGGGCACGGCTGGCGTGGTAATTCACCAGCCTATCGGTGACACGCGCCGCCGCGGCGAACTGGGTCGATATTGATGCGTGCACGATGCGGTTGCGCAACAGCCGGCCGGCGAGCGAAAACGGCGCCATCATCGCCGGGTAGGCTGCGGCGTCGGGGATGCCTCCCGGTGACTCCGGCCCCATGCTTATCCCGGCGCGCCGCGCCGCGGCGTCACCCGCGCAATCGTTTTGAACCGCAGGATCAAGCGAACACCTTGGCGTCGCCGCGCGTGTGCGCGAGCCAGTCGAGCTTGCGACTGAAGTAATTCCAGGAGTGCTCGATGTGCACCGGCGCCATGATCTGCCCGCGGCGCTTGAGCCTGGTGGCGGCATCCGGGAAAATTGGCGTGAGGTTCGCGCTGCTGCCAAGGATATGAATGCGCGCTGCGCGCTCAAGAAAAATGCCCATGCACACGGCGTGTTCGATGGACGTGCCGCAAAAGGTCACGCCGTGATTGGCCATCAGCACGGCAAACTGAGAACCGAGCGAGGCGGCCAGCGCGGCCCCCTGCGCTTTGGTCTTGAGCAGCGCGGCATCATCGCGATGACAGGGCAGGCATTCAAAATAATCGGCATCCAGCGTGAAAGGCGCCAACGGCGCGGCAAACGCGGACAGCACACTCGCATGCAGGGGGTGGGTGTGCGCCACCACCCGGACATCGGGACGCACGCGCAGGATTTCCGAGTGGATCGGCCACTCGGAATGGCGCCCGCCCTCGCCTTCGAGCTTGTTGCCCTCGCCGTCGACCAGCACAAAATCGGCGGCCGAGGTGATTTCCCCCAAGCCATAGGCGTTACGCTTGAGCCAGTATCCGCGGCCCTGCGGGTCGCGCAATGAAAGATGCCCCAGCGTCATGTCGCCGTGGCCTTCCATCTCAAGGATGCGGCAGGCGCGGGCGAGTTTATCGAGGTCTTCGGTTAGCTGCATGGCTGGAAATGCGCTTTCACGTTCAGGAAGTCGGATGCCGTTGCCTCAATCGCCTTACTTGTCTTATTCGTCTTACGTCTTACTCAGCACGGCACGAAGGCAGTACGCGGGTAAACCCTCATTGTAAAGGTGTAAGGGTGTAAGCGCCCATCAGTCGCACCGCCACATTCGGAAGGAGACGCAAGCGGGCTGCGCTTGCGTCACCGCTTCAGACTGGCAAGCGGGCCACCACGTGCAGACCCGCCACCGGCTTGCCAAGCTCGCTGCGCATCACCATCTCATGCACCTGCGTCAACACAAAGCCGTGCGGCTGCAAGGCTTTTTCAAGCAATGCGAGCGAATGGGTATAGCGCCCGCTGACGTGAAAGCCGGACGTCATACCCTCGCCTTTTTCGACGTCAAAAACAAACCGGCCACCACGGCGCAAGCTACGCGCAACGCCCGCGACAAGCGCGTCCAGGCTGCCAAAGTACATGAGCACGTTGGCGCAAACCACGACGTCGGCCACGCCCGCGGCGCGCCCGAGGTACTCCAGAATCTCGCCCTGCACCAGTTCGTCATAGACGCGTTTTTCAGTTGCCAGCGCCAGCATGCGCGGCGAGAGATCGACGCCGAGCAGACGGCGGGAGAAGGGACGCAATTGTCGAGAACCGTCCAGGCGGCAATTTTGTGATCGCAGCCGAGGCTGTGGCCAAATCCCCGCCCGACGGTTACACGCTGTTCCTCGCGGTGGACTCGACCATGTCGGTCAATCCGATGCTCTACTCAAAGTTGGTTTCCGCTCGCTGGAGTTCAGCAACTGGACCGGGCTGTTCGCCCCGGCCGGAACGCCCGACGCAATCATCGAAAAGCGCAACGCCGAAGTCAAAAAAGCAATGAATGATCCGTCGGTGGCCGCCCGGCTCACGCCGACCGGCATTTACCCTAGCACCGGCACACCGGAACAATTGCGCACGCTGCGCAAGGGTGATGTCGAACGCTGGAGCGGCGTCATCAAGGCGGCCGGAATCAAACTCGACTGAGGCGGGAGACGACACTACCGCTGGGAAAAGGCTGAAAACCCGCTCCTGGCGGGGCTTTCCAGCCATCGTGCCGGCGATTAAGCCACCTGCAACACGCCGTCCTGCAGGCGCAGCACGCGGTCGGCATGGCGCGCTAACTCGGCATCGTGCGTAACCATGATCAGGCTGGTGCCGCGCTCGCGATTGAGGCGGGTCATCAGATCGAAGACCATTTGCGCATTCTGGCGGTCAAGGTTGCCCGTGGGTTCGTCAGCCAGCACACAGGCCGGTTTGGTGACGAGGGCGCGCGCCAAGGCCGCGCGCTGGCGTTCTCCGCCGGAGAGCTCGCCCGGCGTATGCGTCAGGCGCTCGGCAAGTCCGACCTCGGTCAGCACCGCCTTGGCGGTGGCATAGGCCTCGTCATGCGGCAGGCGCCGGATCAGCAGCGGCATGGCGACGTTCTCAAGCGCACTGAACTCACCCAGCAGGTGATGGAACTGGTAGACAAAGCCAAGGGCGCTGTTGCGCAGGTCGCCGCGCTCGGTTTCAGACAGGCTTTGTATCGGCCTGCCCTGCACGCGTACTTCGCCTGCGGTCGGCGCATCGAGGCCGCCCAGCAGGTGCAGCAGCGTGCTCTTGCCCGAACCGGATGAGCCGATGATGGCGACAATCTCGCCGCGCGCCACCTCGATGTTGATGTTCTCCAGCACGCGCACTTCGCTGCCGCCCTGCTGGTAAATCTTTGACAGCCCGACGCAGGCGAGCACCGGTGTATTCGCCCCCTCACTCATAGCGCAGCGCCTCGGCCGGGTTGACGCGCGAGGCGCTCCAGCTCGGATAGATGGTAGCAAGCAGCGACAGCACCAGCGAAACGATGGCGACGGTGAGCACATCGCGCACCTGCAGGTCGGAGGGCAGCTCGCTGATGTAGTAGATCTCCTTGGCAAGAAACTGCATACCGACCACGCGCTCTATGAAAGGCACCACGACGTCGATATTCCAGGCCAGCAGCACGCCACCGGCCACGCCGATCAGCGTACCAATGACGCCTATCAGCACACCCTGCACGATGAAAATTTTCATGATGCCGCCGGGGCTCGCGCCAAGGGTGCGCAGGATGGCGATATCGGGCTGCTTGTCGGTCACCGCCATCACCAGCGTCGAAACAATATTGAATGCCGCCACCGCCACGATCAGCGTCAGGATGATGAACATGACGTTCTTTTCTATCTGCACGGCGCGAAAGAAATTGGCGTGGCTGCGCGTCCAGTCGCTGACATACACATCGCCCAGTGCGCGGTCCAGCATCAGCTCGCGCGTCACCTGGCGCGACTGAAAGAGGTCGGTCAGGCGCAGACGCACGCCCGACACGCGCGCCCCCATCTGGTAAAGCCGCTGCGCGTCCTCGATGTGAACGAGGGCAAGGCCGGAGTCATATTCGAACATGCCGACCTCGAAAATGCCCGACACGGTGAATTGCTTCAGGCGCGGCACCACGCCGGCCGGGGTCACCAGGCCCTGCGGCGCGATCAGCGTAACTTTCTCACCCACGCGCGCACCAAGGGCGCGCGCCAGCTCTGAGCCAAGCACAATATTGAAACCACCCGAGGCGAGGCTGTCGAGCCGGCCCGCGCGCATATGCTTGCCGATCTCGGCGACGCGCCCCTCGGCCTCGGGTATCACGCCACGGATGACCGAGCCGCGCACCGCGCCGTCAAAGGACAGCATGCCCTGGGCGTTGACGTAAGGCGCGGCCGCCACCACCAGCGGGTTTTTTACCACCCGCTGCACCACGGCTGGCCAGTCGGCCAGCTGGTTGTCTGCGCCGGTGATCTGCACGTGAGAGGCGACGCCGAGGATGCGCGAGCGCAGTTCCTCCTGGAAGCCGTTCATCACCGACAACACCACGATCAGCGCCGCCACGCCCAGCGCGATGCCCAACATGGAGGTGAGCGAAATGAACGATACAAAGCGATTGCGCCGCTTTGCGCGCGTGTAGCGCAGTCCGATAAAAAGTTCGTATTTCACAGGGGACGTAGTGTAACAGGCCGGATCACCCCGACGCCCCCCGCATCCGCCTTCCGAATGCCCCGGCCAGGCTAAACCCTTGCCTGAAAAGCGCCGCCAGACGGCGATTTCCAGTCATCTCGCTATGATCTTCAGCCTTGTATACTGGGGGCATGCACCTGCAACTTCTCATTCCGGGGCTGGTCTGGCCCGAGGCCATGGCCTCCTGCCCCCAGCTCCCATCACTGGAAATACTGCTCGCGCGTGGCCGCCGCGCCAGGTCCGTGGCCGCCGACGGAAGGGCATGGCTATACGCCGCCCACGACGTGACGCCAGCCGAGGCAACCCGGGCAAGCGACCCAGAACAGCGCGACTGGCCGGCGGCGCCCTTCTCGCTACTCGCCGACGGTGGCGCGCCCGACGGCGCCTGTTGGATCTGCGCCGACCCGGTGCACCTCAGGTTGCAGCGCGATGCCTTGCTGCTCGCCGACGCAAGCCTGCTCGGACTCAGGCGCGAGGAAGCCGACGCGCTGGTCGCGAGCCTCAACGCCCACTTCGCCGTGGACGGCTTTGAATTGCAGGCGCTGTATCCGGATCGCTGGTACGCAAAACTGCAGGCGATGCCCGAGCTTGCGACCACGCCGCTGGCCCTCGCCGCCGGACAATCGGTCGATCCCAACCTGCCGCGTGGCGCCGACGCGGCGATCTGGCATGCGCGCATGAATGAAGTGCAAATGCTGCTGCACAACCACCCGGTCAATGAAGCGCGCGAGGCGCGCAACCAGATGCCGGTCAACAGCCTGTGGTTCTGGGGGGCTGGCGCGCTGCCTGTACGCGACGAAGACTCCCCCGTAGCGTTTTCGCACGTCTGGGCGACCAACCCGCTAGCACGCGGTCTTGGCCTCTGGAGTGGCGCCCTTGCGCTCGATGTGCCCACATCCGCTTCCATCCTGCTCGAGGCCGCGCCAGCCACGGGCGTCGGCCTGGTGGTGCTGGACGGGCTCGAAGCGGCGCGCGCCTACGGCGATATCGGCGCATGGGAGTCGCGACTGCGCGAAATTGAGTCCGTCTGGCTGGCGCCGCTGGTGGCCGCCTTGCGCGAGGAGCGCATCGGCATGCTCAGCGTGCACGGCTTTGGCGATGACAAACCCTTCAGCGTGGAGGCCGTGCGCCACGACCTCAAGCGCTTCTGGCGCCGGGTAAAACCTTTGTCCAGGCAACTGGGCTAGCGCAAGCCTAACTGAAAAGCCGCTTCAGGCAAGGGTTTCCAGTCGATATCAGGCGCAAAAGCAGATTCTGCGCTGCGCCCGGCATGGCAATACGGCAACAATCCAACAACGATGCGACAGCGATACGGCAGCGCTGGGCATTGATGAACTGAGATCGGCGGTAGCGAATGACTGAAAGACCGATAATGCCCGCCATGCCGACTTCAAAAATAACCACCCGCCCCGTTCCCGGACGCGCCCGCGACATGCTGGTCGAACAGGGCGTGCATCCGGTGCTCGCCGCCATTTATGCATCGCGCGGCGTGCGCTCGCGCGACGAGCTGGAGCGCGAACTGGGCGCGCTGCTGCCGCTCGACCTGTTACTACATGCGGACGATGCGGCCGTGCTGCTTGCCGATGCCATACGCGACAAAAAGCGCCTGCTCATCGTCGCCGACTACGACTGCGACGGCGCGACCGCCTGCGCCGTGGGCATGCGCGCGCTGCGCGCCTTTGGCGCCAGCGTGGGCTACCTCGTGCCCGACCGCTTCAAGCTCGGTTACGGACTCACGCCCGAGCTCTCGCGCATGGCCGCGCAAAGCGCGGCCGGCAAGCCGGACATCCTCATCACCGTCGACAACGGCATCGCCAGCGTCGAGGGCGTTGCCGAGGCCAACCGTCTGGGCATGCAGGTGCTGGTGACCGATCACCACCTGCCCGGCGCCACGCTTCCCGATGCCGCGGCCATCGTCAATCCGAACCAGCCGGGCTGCCCCTTTCCGAGCAAGTCGATCGCCGGTGTGGGCGTGATGTTTTACGTCATGCTGGCGCTGCGCGCGGAGTTGCGCAAGCGCGGGTGGTTTGCGGCTGCGGGATCTTCTGGAGCGACGACTTCGGCCACCGCCCCCTCTCCCCCGGCCCCTCCCCCGCGGGGAGGGGAGGGGAAGTTTGTGACGGCCGATGGCCGTTCCAGTCCTATGGTACGGGAACCGAATCTGGCCGAATTGCTCGATCTTGTGGCCCTTGGCACCGTCGCCGACGTGGTCAAGCTTGATCCGAACAACCGCATCCTCGTTACCCAGGGTATCAAGCGCATACGCGCCGGGCGCATGCAGGCCGGGCTCAAGGCCTTGTTCAGCGCATCGGGCCGCGAGTCATCGCGCGCATCGGGCTTTGACCTTGGCTTCATGCTCGGGCCGCGCCTCAACGCCGCCGGCCGGCTGGCCGACATGAGCCTCGGCGTGGAGTGCCTTGTCACCGATGATCCGGGACGCGCCCTCAACATCGCGCGCGAGCTCGACGCGCTCAACCGCGAGCGCCGCGGCATCGAGGGGGACATGCAGGCGCAGGCGGAAACCCTGCTACGCGACTTTGTCGCCGCGGACAATTCCAGCATCTGCGTCTACGACCCGGCCTGGCACCAGGGCGTGATCGGCATTCTCGCCTCGCGCGTCAAGGACAAGCTGCACCGCCCGACGATCGCGTTCGCACGCGGGGAAAACGGCGAACTCAAGGGTTCGGGACGGTCGATTTCCGCGCTGCACCTGCGCGATGCCCTTGACCTGGTGACCAAGCGCGAACCGGGCATCCTGATCCGCTTCGGTGGCCACGCCGCAGCGGCGGGCCTGACGCTGCTCGAGGCCGACTACGCGCGCTTCGTGAAAAGCTTCGAGGCCGTGGTGCGCGAAATGGTCGGCCCGGCGCAACTGGTGCGCACCATCGAAACGGACGGCACGCTGGACACGGGCGACTTCAACCTGGACCTGGCGCAGAAACTGGACCAGGAGGTGTGGGGGCAGGGTTTTCCGCAGCCGCTATTCTGCGATGAGTTCAAGGTCACCAGCCAGCGCATCGTCGGCGAAAAACATCTCAAACTCAAACTCGCGCGCGGTGGCAAGACCATGGAGGGCATACGCTTCAACGCCGCAGAACCCTGCCCGGCATCCGTGCGCGCCGCCTACCGCCTGTCGATCAACGACTACAACGGCGTGCGCAGCGTGCAGGTGATTGTCGAGGACTGGGAAGCACTGAGCTGAGCAGCCTCACGAGGCGGCATCGCCATTCGCCAGCCGTCTGACCATTTCGCAGAGCGTGCCGTCAGGCCGTTCAAGCTGCTCGAGAATACTGAAGTGGTCCGCGCCGGGAATTTCGGTGAATCCACCCGGCAACGCAGCCTTCTCCCTGGCGCCGGCGAATTCAGACGACTGGCGCCGCAACTCAGGGAGTTCCGCCCCGCCCACAACCACCCGCACCGGAGGACACGTTGCGGGCAGATGAAGCAGGGGCGAGTTGCGTTCCGCCATCGCCGCATCAAGACCGAGCTTGTCATTGACATAACAATGGCGCACCGGCTCCAAATCGTAGACACCGCTGATGAGTAAGGCTCCGACCACCCCGGGAGAATCGAGCAACATCGCGGCAAGCTGCGCCCCTGCCGACCAGCCGCACAAGATCATACTTTCGCGCTTCGCGCCAAGAGCCGGCAATTGCAGCGACAAAAAGGCCATCGCGGCGCGTGTCTCGGCAACAATCGCGTCCAGGCTCACCTCGGGTGCAAGCGTGTAACCGACCAGGGCGACATTCAGGCCGCGCGCCAGCGGCCCGACAGCAAAACAGCTGAAAGCCTCTTTCGCGCGCGTCTGCCAATAACCGCCATGAAAAAAAACAAGTGTCGGCGCCCCCTGCCCCGCCTTGAAAAAGTCGATACGATTTCGCGGCTGACTGCCATAGCGAAGATCAAGGTGCGCGGGCATGCTCGCGCGCAGCGCAGCACCGCGCTGCTCCCACCCCGCGACGGTTACGCCGCTGTGCGCCACTGCCGCCGCGTTGTTATAAGCGGCGTCGAGCTCGGCACGTGAGAGCTCATGCCAGGAACGTGAAGCCGGGCTGGCCATCATTCGATGCGGCAGGCCATGCGATGACCGCTGTGCGTCGCGCCAATGATGCCCTGCATGCCGGCGCTCTCTCCGACGTTAAAACTTACCGGAGCGCATTCCCGCCAGGCCGCCAGAACCTCGGGTGCCGGCGGCACCGCGCCCTGAGCGATGATAAGGCTATCGACTCGCAGCGCCGTCTGCGTGCCGCCCGAACGCAGGCACACGCCACCACCATCCCCTACAACCACTTCACAACCAAAGCGCACATCAACGCCAAGCCTTGTCAGCGCTGGTGGAATGACGATGCGATCGACGATATTGACGTCCTCGCCGAAACTTGACGCAACATCGGCGAGTATGATCGTGCGTCCGGACATGGCGAGATGCCAAGCCGCTTCAGCGCCGCGCTTTTGCGCGCCAACAATCAGCACTCGCCGACCCAGCCGATCGGGCTGCGACAACGCGGATAGCACGTCCATGACGGGTGAAGTTAATCCGGAAAACGGTGTCAGCGGCCACCGCGAACCGAGCGCGAGCACCAGGGCATCGGCACGCACTTCAGAGGGAGAAACCTCGCATCCCAGCCGTAGCTGCACACCGGCACGCTGCAGGGCGTTCTCGTAAAAGCGCAACAGGCGCGGCAGCGTGCGCTTGAACGGCAACGCTGCGGCAACGCGCAGCTGGCCTCCAATTTGCGCGCCACGGTCATAAAGAACAACGCGATGACCGCGCTCGGCCGCACTCAGCGCAGCCTGAATACCGGCAGGGCCGGCGCCGACAACGGCCACCTCTCGCTTGCGACGCGGCGGCGGGACATACTCGTCCTCGCGTCCGGTCCGCGGATTGATCGCACACAGTGCCCGCGCGCCGCTTTGTTCGCGCTGAAGGCAGGTATTGCAACGTATGCAGGGTCGAATTTCATCCGTTCTTCCCCCGAGCAGTTTCTCCGGCAAGTCCGGGTCGGCAAACAAGGGGCGCGCCTGCGATATAAAATCCGCGTCACCATCGCGCACAATAGATTCGGCAAGGTCCGGGTCGTGAATGCCGCAGGAGGCGATGACGGGTACGCCACTCCCCTCGCGGATGGGCCTTGCGTAGGATACGAACGGGCCCTCTTCCAGGTACATCGGAAGAACACGTTTCTCCATCGCACGGTAGGTGCCGGCCGAAATGTGGAATAAATCGACGCCCGCCGCAGCAAGCGCCTTGGCCACGACAGCATAGGCTTTGATATCCAGACCGCCCGGGAGTAGATCCTCGCCGTTGATTCGGAAACTGAGCAGCCGATTCGGGCCCAGTTGCTCTCGAACAGCCCGTATGGCCTCGATCGGAAATTTCAGTCTTGCATCGAAGGAACCACCGTATTCGTCAGTACGCAGGTTGGTCGCGGGCGACAAAAAAGTGTTGAGCAGATAACCATGGGCGCCGTGCAGCTCCACCAGATCAAAACCCGCCTGAACCAGACGGCGCGTAGCCTCACCATGGTCGACAACCAGCTGCCTGATCTCCGCAACGGTGATCTCCTGTGGTACGCGTTTGCCCTCCATCCACGGTATGGGCGAGGGCGCGAGCATCGGCGGATCGGGAATGACGCGCTGGCTGCCGCAGTGCCCCAGTTGCAAGCCGGCGACCGCGCCCTCCGCCTTGATCGCCTCGGCAAGGTCGGAGAGGCCCGGAATCATCAGGTCATTGTGTGCACCCAACTCGGCATGAAAAGCCCTGCTGCCCAAGGCATCCATGAACGTAAGTTCGGCGATAACAAGGCCCGCACCGCCGCGCGCCCTCGCGCGATAGTATTCGACCGTCTGTCGCGTGACGCTGCCATCCGCCGCGGCGTACATGGCACACATCGGCGCCATGACCATGCGGTTGCGAAAAGCAATGCCACGCAGCGTCAAGGGCTGCGAAAGCGCGGGGAAAGCCACAGACACGCGGCTAACCGAGCTTCAGCTCTTCAGCTTGAATCTTGTCCACCACCAGCTTGAGGTCGGCGAGTCTTTGCGGCGAGAGCCCAAGGATGGGCGCACGCGCCGGACCCGCACTCTGCCCGGCAAGCGTCATTGCCTCCTTGATGACCACCGGGAATGAACCCCAGGCCCAGGCGGCCCGCAAAGGGGCGAGCAGGTCGTTGATACGACCGGCCTCTTTCCAGTCGCCTTTTTTTGCTGAATCGTAAAGTCGCAACACCAGCTTGGGAAAAACGTTGGCCGCCGGCGAAATGGTGCCCGTACCGCCGTGCACCAGCATCGAAAGGAACACCGTGTCTCGCCCCGAGAACAGCAGCGACTTGCGGTCGGTGAGCAGCAGGTATTCGACCGCCTGCGTCAGATCACCGTTGGAGTCCTTGACGCCGCAGATGTTCTCGGCGGCCTTCATGCAACGAACCAAGGTTGGCGGCAGCACGTTAACACTGGTGCGTGGCGGGTTGTTATAGAGCATCACCGGCAGCTTGGTCGCCTTGGCTATCGTGGTGTAGTGAGTCACCAGTTCGTCCTGGCTTGGCTGGGCAAAATACGGCGTGATCACCAGAGCGAGGTCGACGCCGATGGCTTCGGCAGCCTGCGTCAGCTTGATCGCGCCGCGCGTGGTAACGGCACCGGTGCCGGCGTAAATCGGCACGCGGCCGTTCACCGCCTCGACAGTGATCTCAAGCAGCCTGACATGCTCGTCGTATTCGAGCGAGAAAAACTCGCCCTGGCTCCCCGCCACAGAAATACCGTGCAAGCCCTTGCCTATGTACCACTCTATCAACTCGACCACGCGTACTTCATCGATACGCTGGTCGGCGGTAAACGGCGTCGCCATCGCGGGAATAACGCCGTGGAATTTTTGCAGGTTCATTGGTCCTTCATCCTCTCAAGGGTGGGCCGCGAGGCCCGAAACAAGGCGAAACCGGCTCAGATCACGCCCATCATGCGATTCAACTCCAGTACATGTTCGGTAAAACCGGGCAATGCGCGCGTAACCTGGGGGTCGCGCGGGTGCGGAAACTCGATGCTGATGTCGGCGACGATGCGACCGGGCCTGTCGCTCATCACAAGAATGCGGTCGGACAGGAAAACCGCCTCTGCGATGCTGTGCGTAATCAGGATCACCGTCTGCTTTTCCTGTTCCCACAAACGCAACAGTTCGACATTCAGCTGGTCGCGCGTCAAGGCATCGAGTGCGCCAAATGGTTCGTCAAGCAACAACACCTGCGGCCGCAGAATCAGGATCTGCCCGAATGCCGCGCGCTGGCGCATGCCACCGGACAACTGGTGGGGATAGGAATTGCAAAAGGGCGCGAGCTTCAGTACATCGAGAATTTTCGAAGTGCGCACGGCAATATCGGCAGAGGAGATACCACGGACCTCGGCCGCAAGACGGATGTTAGCCTCCACCGTGAGCCAAGGCAGCATATTGTGCGTCTGGAAGACAATACCAACATCCGGCGAAGGGGTAAGCTGCCTGCGCCCCAGGACATCTATTTCTCCGCCCACGTCCGGCGTATAGAGCCCGCCAATCATGCGCAGCAGCGTGCTTTTGCCGCAGCCGCTGGGGCCCAGGACAGAGACAAATTGCGCGCGCGGTACCTCGAAGGAAACCCCCTCCAGCGCCCTGGTACCTTCGTCAAACGTCTTGGCGGCGGTGCGTACCGAAATCGCCGCCCGCGCTTCTGTCAATGGCATTATTTTTTCGAGCCTACCCAGCCGTTGTGGGAGATGTCGAAAATGATGCCGTTGGGATCACGGTATTTCTTCTCGTAGTAGAGCGATTCCTTCTCGATCGGCAAATCGAGAAAAAAGCTACCGCCGTTGTCTTCTATGGATTTTCCCTGCGCCTCGAGGTCATCGACCCAAAATCCGACGTGATGAACACCGACATAATCCTTCCCGCGCTCCTTGCCAGCCGCCTCATCGGTTTTGTAGTTGAGCAGCGCCAGACACATGGTACCGTCCGTGAGGTACACGCCACTGGCGATGGGCGACTCGGTCCTGCCCGCCTCGGTCATGCCGAAGGTTTTCATGTAGAACTTGGCGGCTTCCTCCGGATCGGGTACGGCCATTGCGATATGACGAAGCTTTGCCATGCGTGTGACTCCTGGTTATAAATATGAACGGCGGACAGCTGTCAGAATGCGCGCCACCAGACTCTACGCGCCAAAAGCTCGATCAGCATGTAGAGCACGCCGACAAGAACAGAAATCGCCAGCAAAGCCGCGAATACCAGGTCTGTTTTCGCATTGGCATTGGCGAGCAGGATCAAATTTCCGAGCCCCTTCTCAGAACCGACAAACTCACCGGCAATTGCTCCTATCACCGCGAGCGGCATCGCCATTTTGCAGCCATCCATGATGACCGGCAGCGCACTGGGCACGCGCAGGCGGCGAAACATGGTCCATGGAGAGGCGCCGATGGCGTGAAAGTGTTCGATGAGGTGGGCCGGCGTACCGGCCAGACCACCCATGGTTGAAATCACCACGGGGAAGAACGCGAACAGGAAGGCCATGAGCACCTTGGACGAGGTTCCATACCCGAACCACACGACCAGCAATGGCGCGAGGGCGATTTTCGGCAGTCCCTGAAAGATTACGACCAATGGATAGAACATTCGCCTGAACAAGGGTGAAGTAAAAATAGCCAAGCCCAGCGCAAGCCCCCCGCCCACGGCCAAGAGATATCCGAGGATGACCTCCCAGGCGGTCACCATCGACTCTCGAAACAGCAGATCGATATTGTTCCAAGCAGTCTGCATTATCTGCGACAAGGGCGGCAGGAGATATCGCTTGATCTGGAACAGGTCGACCGCCTTCTCCCACAGCAAGGCCACCACGGCGAACGCTACCAGCGGATCGATAATGCTGCGCGAAACACCCAGAAACCTTGGCGGTTGCGGCATGGCGGCCTACTTTTTGCCGTCCGGACGCGGACCCCACTCTGGGGGGGGCACGAGAAAGCGCTTGAAGTGCCACTGATCGAAGCCCTCAATATCATTGGGCCAGACCTGGGGGGCATGCACCTCCCCCTTTGGAATCTGCACCATGTCGCAATAAAACTCGACGTAGTTGCCGTCAGGATCCTTGAACACCAGGAATACGTTCTCACCCGGGCCGTGCTTACCGATGCCGCGGACGATCTCGATATTTTTTTCCTGCAAAAAGCGCCCCATCACCTCGACCTCGTCCAGGGAGGCCATTTCGTAGGAGAAATGCTCAAGGCCGGGCCGCCAAGGACGGTAGGTGTCATTCGCGGCCGCCTCGCCCGGCGGTATCTGTGACAGTGCGAGATCGTGGTGATCAACGCTGCTGCGCAGGAATACCATCTGGTCGGAAATCCAGTCCGATACATCCAATCCGACGATCTCAGTGTAGAACTTCACCGACTGCTGGATATCCCGCACGTTCAGCACAAGATGGCCTAGCCGACGTGGTTTTGGTCGGTCCATGGCATCGCCTTACTTGAGGAACTCATTGGAAAACACATCCTCTGCGCGCACCTTGCCTTTGAGGTCATAGGCCTTGTCGACAAAGGAAATGGTGGCGCGAATGCGGTCATCACGGATAAAGCCGAGGCCGTTTTGCTTGACCTGCGGATCCTGGATCAATTCACCGATCTCCTTGATCTGCTGCAAAGCGATGGCGCGGTCCACAACCGGGAACATTTTCACGAGTATGTCGGCGGCTTGGTCCGGATTTGCGATGGCGAACTCGAATCCGCGGTAAGAACTGCGCAGGAACTTGCGCACCATGTCGGGCTTGGCCTTGATCAGCGCTTCAGAGGCGGCAAAGCCATTGCCGTAAGCATTGAGGCCGTAGTCGGCGTAATCAAACCACGCAACGTTAAGACCCGCGGCGGCGGCCGTGCGCTGCGTCACCACGCGATCGCTGCCCTTCCAGCACTCGACCAGGTCAATTTTTCCCTCGACGAGGGAGCCGGAGATCACCGCCGGATCCAGGCGCATCAATTTGATGAAATCGCGCGGCTTGTTATTAAGTTCCAGCCATGCCGGTACAACGTTGTGCACAGGCGATGCCGAGCCACCCCCGAGAGCGCGACCCTTTAGGTCATCAAGCACCTTGGGCTGCATGCGGCTAGTGACCCAGCAAATGGCACCCGGCCATTTGGTGTTGATCGCGCCGATCATCTTGATTTTGCCACCGTTGGAACGGTTTAGAACCAGGCTGATCGGGTCGACATAACCGAACTCGAACTGGCCCTGATCCAATTCGTTCGCAGTACGATTGCCACCGTAACCACGGATGATATTCACCTCCATGCCCACTTCCTTGAACCAGCCACGCTCTTGCGCAACGATCACGCCGATCGAACTGCCCTGCGGCAGCCAGGCCATGTTGTAGGTGACTTTTTCCTGTGCGAGCGCCTGGCCCGCCAAAAAACCCAAACCAGTCACCAACGAGGCAACAAATCCAACAAGACTACGGTTCATTACTTTCTCCCGAATAAAAAACAGACAGTCATATTTTTTCAGCGGCCACCGGATTGCGCAGCGACCCGATTTTCTCAAGTGTAGCCTCCATCACATCGCCATTCTTGAGGTAAATCCCGCGCCCCATGCCAACACCTGCGGGCGTGCCCGTGGCAATGACATCGCCAGGCTCAAGGGTGACTATGGTCGACAGATAGGCAATCTGCTCGCGCACCGTCCAAATCATGTTCTTGGTCGAATCGTCCTGCATGCTCTTGCCGTTCACCGTAAGTTGCATGCGCAGGTCCTGCGGGTCCTTTATCAGCCAGGAGGGCACGATCCAGGGCCCGAAAGGCGCGAAGGTATCGTGGCATTTGCCCTGAAACCAGTCGAACTTGAACGGATAGTCGGAGCGCATGTTCAGGTCACGCGCGGACACATCGTTAACAATGGAGTAGCCGGCGACGTAATCGAGGGCCTTTTCCACTGAAACACGACGGGCTCGCTTGCCGATCACCGCCGCCAGCTCCACCTCCCAGTCGAGCATCTTGGTTTCGGCCGGCTTGCGCACCGTTTCGCGCGGACCAATGACGGTGTTTTGCAGCTTGAGGAACATGTAAGGCTTGCTGTCGCCCTTGGCCGCGAGCACGGTTGTCATCTCATTGGCATGTTCGATAAAGTTTGAAGCAGCGCAGAATATGCGCGTCGGGCGATAGGGGGCCATGGCGATCTTGTCGCCCGCCCCGACCGCCTTTAGCTTACCTGACAACGCGAGCTTGGCGATTGCCGGACCAGCCTTACGCAGCACCGGGCCAGCCGCCCTCCAGTCGCTCATGATGGCCTCGACGCCACCGGTGAACCACTCGGCCTTCATGCCGGTGGTTTTTGCCGCCTTGGCGGCTGCCTTCAGGTCGTAGAGTTTGCCTTCAACGACAACGGCGGGAACAATAGCTCCCTTGCTTTTGTAGGTGGCAAGTGCGAACCAGGTCATAGTCATTTTCTTCCGTGGTAATGGGACGGAAGAAATTTAACGGCATTTTTTCATGTATGCAAGCTTTTTTCTGTGTATACACGAAACCAAATCACGGCAACGGGCGGCAACGCCCTTCAGGTTGTGCACCACAAAAAATGCAGCCGTCGGTCAGGGCGCGCCGGGAGACTGGGTCCTTGTTACCCCGGCGTATGCCGGGCCGGCCTAGCTGCGCGTACCGCGTACCAAAAGACGCGGCTTGCCTGTCTTGTTTTTTCTTGCCTGACCAGCAGGGAGACCGCGCAACAGCAAACGCTCGTCAGTCGACCGGCCTTCGTTGCCGGCCATCCCGCCACCATGCTGTTTTTCGAAATACTCGATAACATTGGTTGCACTGCTTGCCGTGTGCGCGCACATAGCATCGAAAGCGGCGCCGGCATCAGCGCGAAGTATGGCTTTGGTCATGATCTCGTGCTCAGCCACAGAAGTCTGCAGCCGGTCGCCCGTATTAAAAAATTCCTGAGACCGGAAAGGCTCGAGCCGCTGCCGCAGATTTGCCGCAAGGGCATGCAAGTTGCGATTTCGCGCCCCCATGTAAATGGCCTGATGGAAACTTTCGTTGAGCTCCGCGTAACTATCGGCATCGCCATCCAAGACAGCCTTTCGGGCGCGGCTGTGGATAAGTTCGATCTGCTTCTTTTCCGCCATCCCTGCGCGAAGAGCACATAGTTTGGCGCAAAGCCCCTCGACCTCACTAGCCGCCTCGAACAAATCGAGCAGCCCGGCAAGATCGATGGTCGCCACAGAAAACCCCCGGCGTGGTTGTGAATCGATCAGCCCGGTGGCAGCCAATTCACGCAAGGCGTCCCGCACCGGGCTGCGCGAAACTTTGAAACGTTTGGCTAAAACGATCTCCTCGAGTTTGGCGCCCGGCTTCAGGATGCCATCGACAATATCCCTGGCAAGGCGTTGGGAGATTTTCTGTGAAAGCGTACTCATGGGAAGGATACGGTCCGGATCAATCCAAACTCATTAAAGGCAACTCACTTGCGGCGCATGAAAGGCGTGGCTATCAGGGTCACCAGCAGGATCGCAAACCACAGCAGCGACCACTCCGGAATCGACAGGGTGAGGAACTTCCAGGGCTTGGGCGTGCACAGGCCGTCGTATTGCAACAGCGGCGGAATCATCTTGCCGATTTTCGACGCATCAAGAAAGCGCTCGACCGGCGAGCCGGCACATGCCATGGCGCGGACCGGGTCGCTCTGTATCCAGATATGGTATCCCGCTGCAGCGGCACCGGCGGCCGCGACCAGGCCGCCGAAAAACGCATAAACGGCCGTTCCCACAGGGCCTGGCCGGTGCAGTGCCGCCACCAGCGCGACGAGACCGATGCCGATGAAGCCCAGCCGTTGCACCACACACCAGGGACAAGGATCGAGGCCATCCAGATGCTGCAGCACCAGCGCGTAACCGAGCAAGCCGAGGCAAACCATCAAAATGGTGGTGAATACCGGCGCGCTTGCACCACGTCCTGTCCGTGCGAATGCCATGGTGTTTCGAGTCCTGCCTCAATGTAAGGTTCCCGCAGGTTAGAGCAAGCCGGGGCATCGCGCAATGCCGGTATAATCATCACCTTGGCGCTCACCGCAAGCCCGACGCAAACCCGCGCGGCGCCCGCCCGAACCTCACCCGGACATACCCAGAAACATGGAAGCAGAACGCATCAACGCCCTTGCCGGCGCCCTCACCGACCTCAACGCTCGTTCGCTCGAGTTGCGGAGGTATCTTTGACTACGACGTCAAACAATCCCGTCTCGCTGAAGTAGGCCTCTTTCTCGAAGACCCCGGCGTCTGGAACGACGCCAAGCGCGCCCAGGAACTGGGGCGTGAGAAAAAATCCCTTGAAGCCGTGGTGAGCTCGCTCACCGAAATCGACTCGGGCCTGCGCGATGCCAAAGAACTGTTCGACATGGCGCGCGCCGAAAACGACGACGACACGCTGGTCGCGGTCGAGTCGGATGTCAAATCCGTGGGCAAGGCCGTGGCGGATCTCGAGTTTCGCCGCATGTTCGCCGACCCGCTCGACCCAAACAACTGCTTTCTCGACATCCAGGCGGGTTCGGGCGGAACCGAGGCGCAGGACTGGGCGCAGATACTCGAGCGCATGTATCTCAGGTACACCGAGCGCAAGGGTTTCAAGGTCGAGATACTCGAACACTCGGACGGTGATGTCGCCGGCATCAAGAGCGCCTCGCTCAAGGTCAGCGGCCCCTACGCCTACGGCCATCTGCGCACCGAGTCGGGCGTGCACCGCCTGGTGAGAAAATCGCCATTCGACTCGAATGCGCGGCGCCACACCTCGTTTGCCAGCGTGTTCATCTACCCCGAGGTGGATGACTCGGTCGAGATCGACATCAACCCGGCCGACCTGCGCATCGACACCTACCGCGCTTCGGGCGCCGGCGGCCAGCACATCAACAAAACCGACTCTGCCGTGCGCATAACCCACCTGCCGACCAACATCGTCGTGCAGTGCCAGAGCGACCGCTCGCAGCACCGCAACCGCGCCGAAGCCATGGCCATGCTCAAATCACGACTGTACGAGCTTGAGATGCGCAAGCGCAACGAGAACAAGCAGGCGATGGAAGACTCCAAGACCGACATCGGCTGGGGACACCAGATACGCTCCTACGTGCTAGACCAGTCGCGCATCAAGGACTTGCGCACCAACGTCGAGGTCGGCAACACCCAGGCGGTGCTCGA
>CAMDRY010000016.1 GCA_945906975.1 Bordetella parapertussis
TGCCCTACAAGACCGCACCGCAACTGATGACCGACACCATCAGCGGGCAGATTCCGGTGGGCTTCACCATCCTCGCGACCATTTCGAACAATGTGAAGTCCGGCAAACTCCGGTTGCTGGCGATCTATAACTCGCAGCGCTACCCGCTGATTCCGGATGTGCCCACCCTGACCGAAGCGGCTCCCGGTTACGAGCCGCCACCGGGCTGGATGGGTTATCTCGGGCCCGCCAATATGCCGCAGCCGCTGGTGATGCGACTGAACACAGAGATGGCAAAGTACTACAGCGAACCGCTGATGCAGTCGCGCGCCGATGCTGCGGGCATCATGCTGGGCAACACCACGCCCTCGGAGTTCGCAGAGAATCTCAGGCGCGAGTTTGCGTACGCAGGGCGCGCCGTCAAGGCGGCGGGGATTCAACCGGAATAGCAGGGCGTTTTCACGCGGTACCCTTTACACCGCAGACCCCATTTCACCGCATTACCCATTTCACATATATGAATTCCGGGCAGTCAATTTCACATATGTGAAACCGGCTTAAACCCGGTTATCATCCCGTGCATGGCTCTTCCCCTGGTCAAGTCCGCCCATCGCGTGGTGCAGATATTCGAGTTTTTCGCCCAGCGGCAGGCGCCGGCCGGCCTGATGGACGTGGCCCGCGCACTGGGCAGCCCGGCCTCGAGCACGTCGGCTCTTCTGGGCACGCTGGAGAGGCTCGGTTACCTGGAATATGACCGTCACGGGCGCACCTACATGCCCACGTTGCGGGCGGCGCTTCTCGGCATCTGGGTAAATGATTTATTGCTCAACGACGGCACGGTGCTTCGCCTGATGGTGGAACTGCGCGAGAAAACCGGAGAGACGGTGGTGCTGGGGGCGCAAAGCGGCCTGCAGGTGCAATACATTCACGTGATGCACTCGCTCATTCGCCGCTCCGGGCCGGAGGTGGCCACCGGGCGACTGCGGCCTTTGCTGCGCTCTGCGGTGGGCCAGTTGATACTTAGTCTGAAGGATGATCGGGAAGTCACCGCGCTTGCGCGGCGCATCAATGCCGAGGAAAAGAATCCCGCCAACCGCATGCGCATCGATGATCTGCTGCGCAAAGTCGAAGCCTGTCGCCGCGACGGATACGGTTACACCGAAGGGGCTACCACCCCGGGGGCGGGCATCGTCGCCGTGCTGCTGCCGACGCCGCCGCATCAGCCGCCGATCGCGCTGGGCATAGGCACGGCATTGAAGAAGCTGCGCGAACAGAAACTCAATTACCTGACTGCGCTTCGCGATGGCGTGAAGGCGCACGGCAGGCAGATCGGCGTCCCGGCGCCAGCACGCGTTGCGGGTTCAAGGCGCGCCGCGCGCTGACCCGCCGCACGGCGTCTTGTCAATCCCCCTTGCCCTGCCCGAATCGACGCGGGATTGACACTGCCCGCGGCTCGGTCCAGCATCGCCGCTCTTTCGCTTTTTCACTCTTTCGTTCCGCCATTTCACCCAGCATTCGCCGGAGAGTCCATGCCCACCACGCTTGATTGCAGCATCATGAAACATATTTTCGGCACCCATCGCATGCGCGAGGTGTTCGATTCGCGCCGCTTGCTGCAAAGCTGGCTGGATGTGTGGGCGGCGCTGGCCGAAGCGGAAGCCGACGGTGGCTTGATTCCTGCCGAGGCGGCAGCAAAAATCCGTTCGGTGGCCAAAGCGGAACTCTACGATATCGAGGCGATCGGCCGGGGCGTTGAATCCGGACGCCACATCCTGATGCCTTCGATTCGCGCGCTGACGGAAAAAGCGGGCGATGCCGGCAAGTACGTGCATTGGGGCACCACGTCGCAGGATATTTTCGATACCGGGCTGGTGCTGCAGATTCGTGATGCGCTGGCCATCATCGAGGATGAGGTTCGCGCGCAGATCGGTTTTCTGCTGCCGCTGGCCGAACGCTACAAATCGCACGCCATGGCCGGGCGCACGCACTGGCAGCATGCGGTGCCCATTACTTTCGGGCTGAAGGTCGCATTCTGGATCGACGAACTCTCCCGCCACCTCGAGCGCCTGGAGCGCATGCGCAAGGTGGTGCTGGTCTGTCAGATGAGCGGTTCGGCCGGCACATTTGCCTCGCTGGGTGCGAAAGCGCCGGCGGTGCAGGAAGCCTTTGCCAAACGCGTGGGGCTGCCGCTGCCCGATGCGCCCTGGTACAACATCCGCGACAATTTTTCGGAACTGGTCTCCACGCTGGGCATGATTGCCGCGACCACCGAGCGCATCTGCAATGAAACCGGCAGACTTTCCTCCACCGAAATCGGCGAAGTCTGGGAGCCGCAGACCAAGACCCAGGTGGGTTCGTCCGCCATGCCGCAGAAACGCAACCCCATCAACGGCGAGCGCGCGGTGGCCAATTGCCACCTGGTGAGGGGTCTCGTGCCGGTGATGCAGGGCCTGATGGTAGTGGCGCACGAGCGCGACATGTCGGTGACCGCGGCCGAGTGGCTGCTGATGCCGCAGGTCTTCATACTGCTCGATGGCGCGCTGTCTCTTTCGCATCGCATTCTCGAGGACCTGCAGGTCGATCCGGTGCGCATGACGAAGAATCTCGCGCTCACGGGCGGAGGCATTGTTTCCGAGGCGGTGATGTACGGCCTGGGCTGGAAGATGGGGCGCGGCGAGGCGCACGAACTGACCATCAAGATGGCGCGCGAAGCGCATGCCCAGCAGAAGGAACTGATCGACGTGATGCTGGCCAACAAAGAGGTCTGCAAAATCCTTTCCGAGCAGGAGATGCGCGAACTGGTGACACCGGAAAATTATCTGGGTGTCGCGCAATCGGTGGTCGAGCGGGTGGTGAGCCGCGCAGCCGCGCAACTCAAAGCCAAACGCTGAAAGGCTGCGCGTGGATCAATCTCCCAAGGTAACCGGCGATCTCGCCGCGGAAATCGCGGCAACGCTCCCTGCATTGGCGCGGCTTTCCGATCGCGACGCTGTGGCGCTGAGGCTGGCTGACACGGCAGCCTGCGCGCTGGGCGCCGAGGCGCTTGCCGATCATTCAACGGGCGAGGAGGGAACCATCGTGCGGGTGCGGCGCTACGCATCATGGGGCCAAGGGCCCTGCACAGTCTGGGCTGACGGCAAGGGAGCCAGCCTGGATGACGCCAGCTTGCGAAATTCCGTTGCCGCGCGCTACCTCGATTACAACGACACCTATGTGGGTCGGGCTGTCACGCATCCGAGCGACATGATTCCCGCGCTGGTCGCGCTGGCCGAGGAAAGAAACCTAGGCTGGGAAAGGCTGATCGGAGCGATCACCGTGGGCTACGAAGTCATGTGCCGGCTCGCCGATCAGGCCCAGGTCTCCAGCCACGGTTTCGACGGCTCCACGCTGACGCCGCTGGGCGCCGCGGCCGGTGCGGCGTGGTTGCTCGGAATGGATCCAAAAAGCTCAGCCGCGACACTTTGTATTGCCGCGCTGGATGCCGGGACGCTGCGCTCGGTGCGCCAGGGAAAGCTCTCTGACTGGAAAGCGGTGGCCTCCGGCCGCGGCGCGATGAAAGGCGTGTTCGCCGCGCGCATGGTGGCCGCGGGCTGTCACTCGCCGGAAAATGTTTTCGAAGGGAAAGATGGTTTCTGCGAGCGCATCAGTGGTCCGCTGACGATCAGTGCGGACGCGCCGGCGCGCCTGCCGCGGACCCTGCTCAAGAAGTATCCGGTGCAGATTTTCATTCAGGGCCTGATCGAACTTGCGCAGCAGCTGCGCGCGGATTTGCAGGGGTCCAAGGATGAAATCGAGTCCATCGCCGTGGGCATGTCGAAACCGGCGATGGAAATGCTCGGCGGCCCCGGCGCGCGCAAGGGAAAGATCAATCGCGAAACGGCCGATCACACACCCGGATTCGCCATTGGCGCAGTGCTCCTCAAGGGTCGCCTGTCGCATGAGGACTACGACGCGTTGCTGGCGGATGACAAGGTCCTCGGGCTGATGGCCAACATCGGCCTGGGGGAAGACGCGGAGGCAACGAAGGCCTATCCGCGCAGTTTCCGCGCGGCGCTGACCGCGAAGCTCAAAGGTGGCAGGACGCTGGTTGTTGCGCAGGCAGGGCCGGCCGCCATGGATGCGGCGTCGTTTGCGAAGAAGCTCGACGAACTGTGGCCAAAGGGGCGGGTGCGCAGCTGGCCCTGGAAGTTGCCGGGCGATGCGCCGCGCTTCCCGGGATGAGTTTTTGAATTCGTTAATTTAAAAAGTAAAAACGTGAAAAGTAAAAACGTGAAAAGGACCGAAGTCATATGAACATGATCGAAAAAATAATGGCCAAGCGAAGCGGCCGCACAAAGGTCGCCGCCGGCGATGTCGTGGTCTGCGAAGTCGACTGCGCGCTGCTGCACGACCTGTCGGCGCGCAGCTGCCGCATCGTGTTCGAGAAGCAGGTTGGCGGCAAGATGCTGCACCCGGAGCGCATCGTCACCGTCATTGACCACCAGTTCTCGCCGCCGACCGAGGAGAAGGCTGCAATTCTGGTGGCGATCCGCGACTTCGCATGGAAGAACAACATGCCGCTCTACGACTGCGGCAGCGGCAACATCCACAATGTTGCGCTGCAGATGGGCCATATCCGTCCGGGCGACCTGGTGGTGGGCTCGGACAGCCACTCGCCGGTGCAGGGTGTGATGGGCGCGTTCTGCGCGTCGCTGGGCAACGATTCCTATGCGGCGACGGTGATGCCTTATTCGAAATCGTGGTTCAAGGTGCCTGAGACGGTGCGCGTCGAGGTGACCGGCAAGACTCGGCCCGGCGTCACGGCGCGCGATGTTGCGCTGTGGCTGTGCGCCGAGATCGGCGAGGGACGCGTGAACTACCAGGCGGTCAAATTCTGCGGTGAGTACATCGAGTCGCTGCCTTTCTGGGACCGTTATCTCTTTCCGCTGATGGGCGTTGACATCGGTGCCAAGTGCGCCTACATCAACCCCGACAAGATCACCACGGATTTCGCCGACAGCGTGGGCTGCAAGGGCTACGAAGTCGAGGTCGACGATCCCGATACCAAATTCGTCGAAACCTGGACCTACGACATCAGCAAGCTCGAGCCGCAGATCTGCTTTCCAAGCACCGTGGGCAATGTGGCGCCGATCTCCAAATATGTAGGCACACCGATCAACTGGGCCGAACTGGGCGGGCATGGCGGCGGGCGGCTTGCCGACGTGGAGCAGGCGGCACAGGTGCTCAGAAAGAAATCCAAGAACGGGCACGTCTGTTTCAACATCGTTCCGGGCAGCCGGCATGTGTTCTCCGAGGCGGTGAAATCGGGCGCACTCTCGGCGCTGCACGAGGGCGGTGCCACCTGGTTTCCGGCCAGCACCGGCGCCAATCAGGCGGTCAACATGGGCGCGATGGCGGCGGGCGAAACCATGATCTCGACGCATGTGCGCAACTTCCCGGGCCGCAATGGCAGCGCCAAGGCGCAGATGTTCCTTGCCTCCGCGTTGTCGGTGGCCGCCGCCGCAACCGCCGGAAAAATCACTGATCCAAGGGAGTTCCTGTAATGGCCAGCGAAAAAAAGATTGTCCCCATGAAGGGGCGCGCCTGGAAGTTTGGCGACAATGTTCCCACCGACAGCATCGTGCCCACTGCGGTGGTGCAGGGCACCATGGAAGTGATCCTTCCGCATGTGCTGGTGGATCTGAAACCGGAATTTCCGCCTGGCGTGAAGCAGGGCGACATCATGGTTGCCGGACACCACTTCGGCCAGTCTTCCGGGCGTGGTGTGGCCTCCAAGGCCATCGCTGCCTCAGGCATTGTCTGCATCGTGGCGGAGAGTTTCGCGCGAACCTTTCTTCGCAACAGCTACGAAGTGGGTCTGCCGCTGCTCGAATGCCCCGGCGCCTCGGACCTCGCCAAGGATGGCGACATCGTCTACGTCGACCTGGTGAAGGGCGTGGCGCGCAACGAAACCACGGGCGTGGAACTGAAGGCGCGGCCGGTGGCGCCCTTCCTGCTCACCATGCTCGAGGCCGGCGGCATCATTCCGCTGGTGAAGAAAACCGGGCCGGATCTGGGCACGGGCGGAGCATGAGCACCGTGTACAAATCACTGTTGATCGAGAAGAACGGTCCGGTGTGGCGCGTGGTGCTAAACCGTCCCGAGGTGAAAAATGCGCATGACCTCAATATGTTCAAGGAGCTGGTCGCTGCCTTCGATGAAGTGGAAGGAGACCCTGAGTGCCGTTGCGCGGTGTTGACCGGAAGCGGAAGCTTCTTCTGCTCAGGACAGGACCTGAAATTCACACGCAACGCCGATCAGCGCATGGCAGACGCTTATGGCCGCTGGAACCAGGCGGCGCGCCAGCGTATTCAACGCAATTACAAACCGGTGGTGGCGGCGGTCAATGGCCCGGCGATCGGCGGCGGCGTATACCTCGCCACGGCTTGCGATCTGGTGGTTGCGGTGGATACCGCTTTCTTTCAGATGCGCGAGATCCAGGCCGGCAATCAAAGCGGCGGTGCTTATATCCACACCATAGGCCGGGCGCGATCGTTGGAGATGGCCTTGCTCGGGCGCCGCGTGCCCGCACCGCAGGCCGAATCGTGGGGCTTGATCAACCGCAGCGTGCCGGCGGCGGAGTTCGATGCCGCGGTGAAAGATTTCGTCGATGCGCTTGCCGAACTTCCCCCTCTGGCGATTCGCTACACCAAGAGCGCGAGCAATTTGTTGCTCGACATGGCGGGATTTTCCGCGCACCAGGACGCCGGCTCTCCGATGCAGCGCTACCTCGGTCTCACGCCCGACGGCCGCGAGGCCAAGATCGCTTTCAACGAGAAGCGCAAACCGAAATTCACCGGCGCCTATCCCAAGGCCGCGGACCAGAAATGAGGCGATAAATCTCGACAATTCCAAAAGCTATAAATCCTATTGACGTGGGACAAATTTAGAAATTTATTTAAGGAGTGGGATTTGCCACAAGTGCTGAAGGGTTATCGCATCGTCGATTTCACCCACGTATTGTCCGGGCCCATCGCGACGAATTTCCTCATCCTGATGGGCGCGGATGTCATCAAGATCGAGTCCGGCATCGGCGACACCATGCGCAACTACGGCGGGCGAAGCACCGACGGCATGGGGCCCTCTTTTGTTTCGGTGAATTCGGGCAAGCGTTCCATCGTGCTGGACCTGAAGAAAGAAGATCACCTTGAGGTGGCGCGGCGCCTCATCGCGAAGGCCGACGTGGTGGCCGAGAATTTTCGCCCTGGCGTAATTGATCGACTCGGCCTGGGATACGAGGCCTGCCGAAAAATCAAATCCGATATCGTGTTTTGTTCCGTATCGGGTTTCGGCCAGAACGGGCCGCTGCAGTTCAATCCGGCGATTGACCAGATTATTCAAAGCATGTCGGGTCTGATGAATCTGTCGGGCGAACCAGGAAGCGGGCCGACACGCATCGGCTTTCCCGTGGTTGACACCTATACCGGCCTGTTGGCGGCCTTTGCCATGGTGTGCGCGCTATTGCAGCGCGAGCGAACCGGCGAGGGCCAGTACATCGATGTGGCCATGTTCGACGCCTCCATGGTGCTGATGATTTCCATGCTGGGCCCCTATCTGGTGGCAGGAGACAAACCGGTGAAGCAGGGCAATCGCGGCTACAGCATGTCGCCCACCGCGGACACCTTCAAAACCGGGAAGGGAGAAATCACGCTCGGTGCGGTGCGACAGCAGCAGTTCGAGGGCATCTGCAAGGTCATCAACAGGCCGGACCTGGTCGCCGACCCGCGCTTTGCCGATCGGGCGCTGCGTTTCCAGCACGGTGATGCGTTGCAGGTAGAGGTCACGCGGGAACTGATGAAACGGCCTGCTGCGGAATGGGAAAAACTGCTGAACGATGCCGGGGTGGCTGCGGGCGTGGTGAACGACATGCCCGATGCCATAGCGTTGGCGCATTTCGAGGCACGGGATCTGAAACTGCCGGTGCGCGTGCCGGGCCTTCCCGACCAAGTGCACGTGCTTAATGCGGGTTTCCGCTACGCACATGATGCGCCGGGCAACGACCGCCCGCCGCCGCGCCTCGGAGAACATACCCGCGAGGTGCTGGGTGAACTGGGCTATTCGGCCGAGCAGATGGACGCCATCCTGGCAAATCCGAAACAGGCCGAGAAGGCATAGACGGACGTTCGACAATGAAAGGTGCAAGACCATGACAGCAGTGCGAATGACCAGTGCGGGCGGCCGCGCGATGATTGAATCCGGCGGTCGTCTGATCGACGTTGCCAAACGCTCGGGCGGGAAATTTTCCGCCGACCCGATGGCGCTATTCGCGCAATGGGAGGCGTTTGCCGACTGGGCGAAGAGCCAGAAGGCCGACGGCAGCGAGCCGATGGCCGATGCCACGGCGCTCGACCTTTGCGTGCCCGGACCGCGCAGCGTATTCGCGATCGGATTGAATTACCGCGATCACGCGCAGGAAGCCGCTCTGGAGATCCCCAAGGTGCCCATGGTGTTCACCAAGTTTCCGAGCTGTCTTGCAGGACCGACCGCGGATGTTCCGCTGACCTCCAATCGCGTTGACTGGGAAGCCGAACTGGTGGCGGTCATCGGTCGCGGCGGGAAGCGTATCGCTGCCAAGGATGCCATGTCGCACGTGGCCGGTTACACCATCGGTCAGGACATTTCCGACCGGCGCCAGCAATTCAGCGACAAGCCGCCGCAGTTCTGCATCGGCAAATCGGCAAAGGCCTTCGGCCCCATCGGACCCGCCGTGGTGTCACTGGATGGGGTGGCGAATCCGCTGGACCTCGCCATTTCCTGCGATATCAATGATGAGCGCATTCAGGACAGCCGCACCGGCAACATGATTTTCAATGTTCCCGAACTGGTTGAGTTTCTTTCGCGCTGGTGTGAGCTCGCGCCGGGGGATCTAATATTCACCGGCACGCCCTCGGGTGTGGGTTCGGTGCGCGATCCGCGACGCTACCTGCAGGCCGGAGAAGTGATCACCACGCGCATCGAAGGGCTGGGCAAATTGCGAAACCGTTGCGTGCCGGAGTAGCGTCTATCGGGCAAGCGAGTTCTTGTCAAATCGATTTACGTGAATAATTTGAATGCGAGGCGTCAGATGAAAAAGTGCAAATGGTTTGTTCCATTGGTCGTTCTTCTCGCCGGCAACGCGGTGCTGCCGCAGGCGTTTGCGCAGGGACGCCCGATCAAATTTATTGTTCCCTATGCTGCGGGCGGCGCAGTCGATGTGTATGCGCGCGCGGTTGCGGTGCCCTTCAGCAAGCATTTGAACCAGCCGGTGGTGATTGAAAATGTCGGCGGCGCGGGCGGCAACATCGCCGTGGCGCGGGTGGCCAAATCCACGCCCGACGGCGAGACGCTCTTGTTTCACAACATGGCGATGGCCACGAACCCGTCTTTGTACCGCAAGCTCGACTACGATCCGCAGAACGATTTTGATTATGTCGGCGTGGTGGCGCATTCGATCATGATCATGGTGGCGAAAAAGGAACTGCCCGTAGCGGACCTGAAGCAGTTCATTCCTTACGCGCGCGTCAACGGCGACAAGATCACCATCGGCGACGGCGGCGTCGGCGGCCCGACCAATCTTTGCGCGCTGCTGTTCATGTCGGCCATCGGCACCAAATTCACCATTGTGTCGTACAAGGGCTCGGCGCCGGCGTTAAACGACATTCTTGGCGGCCAGATCGACCTGCTTTGCGATTCGACGGCGACCTCTGCCCGCCATGCCACCTCAGGCAAGCTGAAGACATTCGGCATATCGAGCAAGGCCCGGCTGGCTTCGCTGCCTGGTGTGCCAACCATCGCCGAGGGCGGCCTGCCGGGGTTCGAACTCGCCCCCTGGTCGGGACTCTACGCGCCCAAGGGCACGCCACGGCCGGTGATTCAGCGGCTGGAGGGGGCCTTGCAGGCCGCGGTCGTTGATAAAGAACTTGCCACCCATTTCGACAATCTGGGGCTGGTGCTTGCCTCACGGGAAATGGCCACTTCGGCAGGCTTGCAGGCGCACCTCAAAGCGGAGATCGAGAAATGGGGAGGGATCCTTCGCAAAGCCGGGGCGCCGCAGCTGGATTGACGTCCGGGTCGACGCGAATCAAAGGAGCAATGATGGTTGTGAAAGCCGTGATCCGATTTATTCTGGTTTCGATGCTCGTTTTCGCGTTCAACGCCTGGCCCCAGGCCTATCCCGCGAAGCCCATACGCATCATCGTCGGCGGGCCGCTGGGCGGACCTTCGGACTTCCCGGCGCGCGGCATAGGTTTATTCCTCGGCCAGCAATTCAAGCAGTCTTTTATCATCGAGAACAAGGCGGGCGCCAATGGCATCCTCGGCGCCGAGGCATGTTCCCACGCGGTACCGGACGGCTACACGTTGTGCCTTTTGAATTCCACGGTGATTTCCTTGAATCCATTCTGGTACAAGAAGATTCCCTACGAGCCGCGCGATTTCGTTCCCATCGCCCACATGGGTGTCACCAAGGCGGCCTGGGTGGTGCATTCTTCAGTGCCGGCGTCTTCGGTGCAGGAATTGATCGCCCTCGCAAAGGGCAAGCCTGGCGGCTTCGCCTGGGGAACCTTCGGTCCCGCGAGCAACTCGCATCTGTTTCTGGAGTGGTTGAAACGAACGCGTGGCATTGATTTTCTCAACGTACCGTATAAGACCAATAATCAGGCGCTGACGGCGGTCACCAACGGTGAAGTGCTGGTGGCGTTCGGGGCGGTGGGCACCGTCGCCGAGCTTGCACGAAGCGGAAGGATAAAAATCCTTGGCATCGCGGGCAGCGAACGCACCAGCCAATGGCCCGAGGCTCCTACCTTCCGCGACGCAGGCCTCGATTACGATTCGGGCACCTGGGCCGCGCTGTTCGGCCCGCCGGGAACGCCGGCGAACATCGCGCAACTGCTGAATACTGAGACCGCGAAACTCTTCGATAACAAAGAGTTCGTCACCAAGTTTCTGGGCGCCGTGGGCTTCGAGGCCGGCGCCATTGGCGGAAAGCCCATTCCCCAGATCACGGCGTATTTCAGGGCGCATCGAGAACGTGCCGCGATACTGGCGAAGGAGCTTGGAATTCAGCCTGAATGAGCAGGCCAGCGCTAGTGTGGTGAATCAAAAATTCTTTGAATAAATCGCCCCGTTATGCCGGCGCACGCCGGCATCCAGCCGTCTGAAAACGCGGTGGATTCCGGATCGCCGCTAATGCGGCGTCCGGAATGACGGCGGTGGAGGTGATCTGCGAATTTACGACTAGGCAGACTGGCGCGTGCTTGCATATCTCTGACATCTCACTTATTGCGGCTTGACCCCCGCCAGCTTTGCCACCCGGGCATAGGTATCGCGATCGGACTTCAAAAACGCCGCGAACTCCTCGGGCGATTTCAAGGCCGGCCCCACCATTTCGAACGCCAGGGCCGTGGCAAATTTTTCGCGAAAGCCAGTCTCGGCGAAGAGCTTCGCGATATCCGAATTCAGGCGTTGAACAATCGCCTGAGGCGTGCCACTGGGCACGAACCAGCCCCACCAGGGCGAAATGGAAATATCGATTCCCGATTCCCTGTAGGAGGGCACGTTGGGCGCATAGGGCGAGCGTTCCTGCCCGGCTGTGGCCAGCGCGCGCAACTTGCCCGATTCGACCACCGGCATTGCCAGGCCAATCTGATAGGTGGCCACCTGGATTTCGCCGCTGATCGCCGCCTGCATCGCCTGTGTATTGGTTTTATAAGGCACTGGCAGGAACGACAGGCCCAGGGTGTTCCGCATCCATTCGACGTAGAAATGCGCAGCGCTTGACGAGCCCGCCGTGGCCCACGCCAGGCTGCCCGGTTTCGACCTGGCCAAATCGAACAACTCTTTCACCGAGCGCACCGGCAATGCGGGATGGACCAGCAGGAAACTGTTACCGAAGCCCAAATTGATGATCGGCGCGAAGTCTTTGAGCGGGTCATAAGGCAAGGACGCGCGCACCACCGGATTGGAGGTAATCACCGCCGAATCGGTGCTGCAGATCGTATAGCCATCGGCCGGCGCCCTGGCGCAGGCCTCCGCGCCGATGATGCCGTCGCCCCCGACGCGATTCTCGACAATAAACGCTTGTCCATACTGCTGACTCAAGGCCTGGCTGATGCCGCGCGCCTGAATATCGCCCGAGGCGCCCGCCGGATGCGGGCGAATAATTTTTATCGGTTTGAGCGGATAACTTTGCGCAAACGCGGCGCAAGCCATCCCCATTACCATACTTGCGCCGACCAGCGCCGTGATGGACGATTTCATAGGACCTCGCGGATTGCGGAAATCCGGATTGTGCCCAGAATTCAAAAACCTGGCCGGCGGGTGTGGGGCCCGAAATACGCATAGCCCGATTTTGGCGGCCCATCGGTTGGTGTAATTAAGAACTGGTTGCAAAATGAAATTTTGCAACCCCCGTCATAGGAGAGCATGAGGGGAGTATCCCGTCATTTTGAAACCGTCTCTAGGCTGCCCTCGGATAGGTTACCTGATGGGATGAGGAGGTAAATCCCGCAGGGCTTGCGAAACAGACTTCAACGCGTCTTCATCGCGAATCCCAGCAGCGCAATACAGGCCGCAAGCAACACCATCGAAGAGAGCGCCAGCGACCAGTGAATGCCGATCAGGCTGCCCAGCACGCCGATGGTCACGCCACTGAAAGCGCGCAGTCCATTTGCGGACAGGTTGTACAGTCCGATCAACCTGCCGCGCAGAGCGGGAGGCGCGTGGATCTGCACCAGTGTCTGCGCCATCGCGCCGTAGGTGAGATTCAGAAATCCGGCGATCAGCATCAGTGTCAGGGACAGCAGGTAATTGGTGGAGACCGCGAAGCCCGCCATGACGAGGCACCACAGCATCGCGAGCACGATGGCGGAACGCGGATTCGCCGGCAGCAATCCACTGGCAACTGGCCAACTGCGCGATTTGCGCCTTGTCCAGTTTGCGCCCGCCGCCGTAGCGCACATCCTCCATGCAAGCCTGCGCCGATTTGAGTTTCGCCTCCTGGAGCAATCGTGCGATACGGCGGTTGTCGCGCCAGCTCTGTTCGCGATCAACCAGCATCGAGAAACGCTCATCGAAGGACAAGCTCGCCGAGGCGGCATGGGTCTGTTGCTCCTCCAAAGCGGCGGCCATGCCGGGCAGGCGCAGGGTCTTTAAGGTCTGTAGGGTTTGTTCCATCAACATGTTGATCCTTTCTGATCAGTGGTAGTAGGTGGGACCGCGCACGTTGGCGTGATCGGGGAGTGCCAGTTCGGCTTGTTCAGGCGGGTTGAGGGGTTGGCGATCCAGACCCTTATCCAGAATGGAGGCCACCGACCGATAGCGATACACCCCGATGGCGAGCGCCCGAACGCAGGCGGCCTCCAGGCGCTCATGGCCGACGGTGCGCGCCAGGCGCATCAAACCAAGACAGGAGCGGTAACCCTGCTCCGGATGCTGCATCTGCATGAGTAGGCGCTTGACCAGTTCGCCGGTGGCCGGGCCAATGGACGAAGCCGTGTTTGCGACGGCTTGTAGCGGTTCTTGTTCTCAGGTGTACATCCGGAACACTTCCCTCGCCAGCACCGAGCGCATCACCTCCACCGCGCCCTCGGTGATCATGAAGGTGCGGCGGGTGCGCCAGAACTGTTCGATGGGCAGGTCGGTGGTCAGTCCCGTTCCGCCGTGAATCTGCATGCAACGATCGGCGGCGTGAAAGCCCAGTTCGGTGCCGTGAATTTTGGCGATGAAGCTCTCGTGCCGTGAGAGCTTTTTGTTGTCGGCCTTCCAGGCGGTTTGATACACATATAGTTGCCCCATCTGGTGTCTCATGAAGATGTCGGCAATCATGAATTGCACCGCCTGCCGGTCGGATAGTGGCGCGCCGAACGTGACGCGCTGCTTGGCGTAGCTGGTGGCAAGTTCCAGGCATCGCTCCGCCGTCCCCAGGCCGCCCGCGGCCTGGCGCAGGCGCCCGGTGGTGATCCAGCTTTGAGCATTCTTCATGCCTTCGCCTTCTTTGCCGACCAGATTCTCCACCGGAACTTTGACATCGTCGAAGGCGATCTCGTAGCTGACATCACCGCTGACTTTTTCAAAGCCGCGCAATATTTTCACGCCGGGCGCGTCGGCATCGACCAGAAACACCGACAGCCCGCCGCGCGAGCCTTTGCTGCGATCGGTGGCCGCCACCAGTTGAAAAAAATTTGCTTTATTGGCATGGGTGATGAAGCGCTTCATGCCATTGATCAGGTAATGGTCGCCCTTCAGCACGGCGGTGGTGCGCATCATGCCAGGGTCGGCGCCGGCGTCGGGCTCGGTCTGCGCGAAAGCGGTGCGCTTCTCGCCGCGCAGCACCGGCACCAGGTAGCGTTGCTTTTGCTCATCGTTGAGCGTGAACAGCAGTGGCATCGGTTCAGGGCCGAAGATGCCCGGGCCTCGCGGTGGGAGGGCAATGGTGCGCCCGAGTTCCTCCCACACCACCACCTGACCGAGCATCGTTAGTCCCAAACCGCCGTGTTGCTCGGGCGTGTCCATCATCCACAAACCAAGGTCTTTCGCCTTTTTCTCAAGCGAAGCACGAACCGCCGGGATCAGGTCCAGGCCATCCATCGATTTTCTCTCCAGTGGTATCAACTCACGATCGACGAATTTGCGCACCGTGTCCTTAAGCGCCCTTATTTCCTCGGGTAATTCGAAATTCATGTTGAGGTCCTGTTACGGTTCTGTTGTGGAGATGAAATGTTTATTGCGCTTCGATCTTGGCCGCTTTGGCGATGCGGGCGGTGAGGTCGATGCCTTTTTTCAGGCGTGCTGCGAATTCCTCGGCGGTGCCCGTGAGCATGATGTCAAAGCCAATGTCATTGATTTTCGCCGCCACCTCGGGCACTGACAGCGAACGATTGATAGCGGCATGCAGTCGCGCCACCACGGCGGGTGGCATGCGCGCCGGGCCATATACACCGGTCCAGGCCGGGGCCGGTTCAAAGCCGGGAATCTGCTCCTGCATCAGCGGCACCTCGGGCAGCGTTTTAAGTCGGCGATCGGTGGTCATGGCAAGCGCTTTCACCTTGCCCGATTTGATGAAAGGCATGGCTTGCGCCGCGATGGCAAAGGTCAGAGGCAACACCCCGGAGGCGGAATCCGCCACCGGCGCGCTCTTGTACGGGATATGCACCATCTGCGTCCCGGTCAGCATGCCCATCTGTTCGCCGTTCAAATGATGCGACGAGGCGATGCCAGTGGTGCCGTAAGAGAGCTTGCCGGGATTTTTTCTGGCGTAGTCGATCAGATCGGCGATGCTATTGATACCCATGTGACTGCCCGCGACCAGAACGCTGGCAGCCTCGATCACCATGCCGATCGGGGTCAGGTCTTTCACCGGGTCAAACGGCAGCGGTGTTTTGGTGGGCAGAGCTACCAGCACCGGCACCGTGGCGGTAAGGATCACCAAGGTATAGCCATCGGGCTCGGCGCGGGTGGTGACGCTGGCCACCAGCACACCGCCGCCGCCGGGACGACTGTCGATGACCACGGGCTGGCCCAGCATGTTGCCCAGTGACTGCGCGAAGATGCGCGCAAACACATCGCCTGGCGCGCCGGGGCCGAACTGGGTGTACATCCGGATGGGCTTGGATGGGAATGGTTGCGCGAGCGCCGTTGTGGCGAGCATGCAGGCGGCCAGTGCCGCCGCCCCGAAAACTCTGCGTGTCGATCTCATCGGACTCATTGTGTGTTGACTGGTTTATTTGCGTATCGAAACCATAGCAGAGGATTGCGCGGGCTGTTTCGTGCGAAGGCGAACTTCCGGTTGACGGAAGTATGTTTCAATTGCGCCTCGTCCAACAGGCGGATGCTAGTCATGGCAATAGCAACAACCGAAGGTCCTCGAAACGATCACAGCGTGAAGGGCGCCAATGCTTCAGCCCTCGCCGGCTGCAAGGTGCTAGAGATCGGGCGTTTTGTTACCGGCCCGTTCGCCGCGCAACTGCTCGCCGACCTTGGGGCCGAGGTCACCAAGATCGAGGACCCCAAGGGTGGCGATCCGTTTCGCGGCTGGGGGCGTGCCGGCTGGGATGGCTATGGCGCGCCGTTTCTGGGTTTCAATCGAAACAAGAAAAGCCTGACACTGGATTTGAAAGACGCGCGCGGCCGGGAGATTTTTCAAAAGCTTGTTCTCGATGCGGACGTGTTCATTGAAAACTTCCGGCCCGGCGTGGCGGAGAAACTGGGCATGAGTTATGAGGCGCTCTCGGCCGCCAATCCGCACCTGATTTATTGTTCGATCACCGGCATGGGCGGCGATGGCCCGTATGCGCAGCGTCCGAGTTACGACATCGTCGGGCAAGGCCTGAGCGGATTGCTCAGCCTGCTGGTAGATATGAAGAATCCGCGACCCATGGGCCCGGCATTCGCCGATGCTTTGACAGGCATGTATGCGGCTTACGGCATTCTTGGCGCGTTGCAGGCGCGTGAACGAAGCGGCCGTGGCCAGCGAGTGGAGACCAGCCTGGTGCAAGGCACTATGGCGTTCATGAATGAACCGTTTTCCGGGTTGTTCGCCAACGGCAAGGCGCCGGATGCATTCGACCGGCCGCGTGCCTCGGGGGTGTTTTGCTTTGTATGCGCGGATGACAAGCCGATTGCCATCCACTTGTCGTCACCGAATAAATTCTGGGTGGCATTTGCCAACGCCGCGGGGCATCCCGAGTTGCTTGACGATTCGCGCCTGAAGGCGCATTCGGGCCGCCATCAGCATGCCGAGGTCATTCAGCAGACGCTGGCGCCAGATTTCGCGAAGAGGTCGCGCGCCGAGTGGACTCGAATTCTCGAGGAGGCCGATGTGCCGTTTGCGCCGATCTATACGCTGGATGAAGTGGTCGAGGACCCGCAGGTGCGGCATCTGGGCATGGTGCAAAGCGCCACGCACCCTGAGCGCGGCGAGGTGCGCACCCTGGGCTATGCGGTGAAACTCTCGGATACGCCGCTCGGGCCGGTGGAGGCGCCCGCGACCCTGGGCGAGCATACCGACGAGATCCTTGCCGGTATCGGTATTGCCGGCGAGGAGATCGCCCGATTGCGCGCGCGCGGCGTTATCTAGGCAACGTCGAATCGGAAATATTTTTAAGATTTTTGTGGAAACTCTAATACCAGAAAAATCAATCGGTAATTTTTAATTCTATTTTGAAATTTATATAGTAAGCCATCCGCATTGTGCTGCTGCCAGCGCGCGGAATGACTGATCGCTTCAGTCGATTTTGGGAATATTCGCCGCCTTCACGATGCGCGCAATCAACTCCTGCGACGCGCGGATCGACTGTGCGAATTCCTCGGGGGATTTGCTCACCATCGGCTCAAACCCCACTTTCTGGACTTGCGCGCGGCCTTCCGTGGACATAAGGCCGCGGACGACCTCCGTAAATAATCTTCTCGTGATCGCTGGCGGCAATCCGCCCGGGCCGAGCAGGCCGGTCCAGGCGGGTGGTGTCTCGAACCCTGGCACAACCTCGTTCACCAGTGGCACGTCCGGCATCGGTGCGAAGCGCGACGAGGCCATCAAGGTAATCAGTTTCACCTTGCCCGCCTTGATCAGCGGCAGGCCCTGCGCGCCGACCACAAAGGCAAGCTGTAGAGCACCGCTGGCGGCATCCAGCACCGGGGCGGTCTTGTAGGGGATATGCGTCATCGGCGCGCCGGTGAGCTGGCTGATTTGCTCGCCCGAGAGATGCATCGAGGTCCCAACACCGGTGGTGCCGTAATTCACCTTGCCCGGATTGGCCTTGGCATATTCGACCAGTTCCTTCACGTTGTTGAAGGGCATTGCGCTGTTCGCCACGATCAGCATGGCAATATCGCCAATCACGGATATCGGCGTGAGATCCTTCAACGGATCGAAAGGCAGCGGTTTGCTGGATAGCACCGGCAGCACCGTGGGCACGCTCGCATTACAAATCAACAGCGTGTAGCCGTCAGGTGTGGCGCGCGCCACCGCCTGCACGGCAACCACACCACCCGCGCCGACACGGTTCTCCACGATCACTGCCTGCCCCAGGTTTTCCGACAGCAAGGATGCCGCCACGCGCGCGATCAGGTCGCCGGGTGTGCCGGGCGCGAACTGGTCGAAAATGCGAATGGGTTTTGACGGGTAGGACTGTGACCAGGCCGTCGATGCGGATAGCGCTAGCAGCGTGGCCCATGCGCCGATACGCGTGCATGTTCGTTGAAAGCAACCATTGTTCTGCATGATGCGTCTCCAGAATCTGATGCGAGGTGCTGCTTCAATTTTAGGCTCTGTGCCCGGGTTGATGCCAAGTTTGCATGCCGGGGTTGATTCCGCTATTCCGGTTTCAATCCGGCGATCTTTACGGCACGCACATAGGATTGCAGGCTGCGCTGCAAATGCGCGGCAAACTGCTCCGGGGTGTTGCCCACCGGGGTGTTGCCATCGGCCTCCAGCTTGGCGCGAACATCGGGTGATAGCACGGCGGCGGCGAGTTCCGCGTTCAAGCGGGAAAGCAGCGGGGCTGGCAGGCCCGCCGGCCCGAGAAACCCGGTCATCGCCTCGAGATTCTCGAAGTTCGGCAGGGCTTCGCTCACGGTCAGTATGTCTGGAAAAGAACCGAATCGCTTTGACCCCATCACGGAGATGAGTTTCAATTTGCCCGAGCGTACAAAAGGCAGTTGCGAAGTGATCGCCGAAAAAGTCATGGTGATGGTGCCGCTTATCAGGTCATTCAAAGCCTGCCCGGCGCCCTTGTAGGGCACATGGGTCAACTCGACTTTGCCGGCGGCGGCGAACAGGGCGCCGGTCAGGTGAAACGCGGTGCCGATGCCGGCGCTCGAATAAGTATGCTTGCCGGGATCTTTCCTTGCCAAATCGAGCAACTCTTTGACCGTGTTGATGCCAAGCTGCGGCGCCACCGCGAGGCCTGAATAGGACTCGGTGGCACCGGTGATGGCGGTGAAATCTTTCAACGAGTCGTAGGGCACGTTCTTTGTAACCAGCGATGTCAGCAAGTGCGTGCCGGTTGTGGTCATCAGAAACATGTAACCGTCGGGCGCCGCCTTGGCCACCAGGTCCGAACCGATGGTGCCGCCCGCGCCAACGCGATTCTCGGCGATCACCGGCTGACCGATGCGCTCGGAGAACTTCTGGCCCACCAGGCGGGCAATGATGTCGGCGGTGCCGCCAGCGGGGAAGGGCACGATCATACGCAAGGGTTTCGCTGGGTAATTCTGCGCAAACGCGGCGTGCGCGGCGAACACCGACAACGCAGCGCCGATCCATGGCGCAGCCTTTGTGGCCCCGTGGGCGAGGTTCAGCCAAAGCGCATTGCGAATCACGCTGCCGCCTACCCCGGTTGTCCCGAGCGGCCGCGCGCCGCCGCTTCGGCCCCCGGTCCCTTGGGTAGCATGGTGAAGAACGACTCCACGCTGGTGTAATCCAGATATCCGAGACGTGCCAAGGGGCGGATTTTCAGGATATCCAGTTTTCCGTCGGCGCCGATCACCTCATCCTTGATATGCACGCCCAGGACGCGTCCGACCAGCAGATGGTGCGGCCCTTTGTGGCCGGGCATGGTCATTGAAGAATAAAACACGCATTCCATCTGAATCGGTGAGCGCGCGATGCGCGGCGGTTTCACCATGGTCGAGGGTGTCATTTCCAGGCCGGCAATCTTCGCTTCATTGACCTCGGGGCTGACGTCCTGCCCGGTGATTTCAACTTCGTCGCGCAACTCCCAGGTGGCCATGTTGACCACGAACTCGTTGGTATCGAGGATATTCTGCACGGTGTCCTTCTGCGAGCCGTTGGAGCGGTCGCTGGATGAAAAAACAATCATCGGCGGGTCGTAGCTGACGTTGGTGAACTGGGAGAAGGGCGCGACATTCAACACGCCCTGTTTGCTAAGAGACGAGATCCACGCAATGGGTCGTGGAACGCAAATCGATTTGAATGGGTTGAAGCGCAGGCCGTGATTGTTCTTGTCGGTTTCGTAAAACACTGGTCTCTCCGTAGAAGTGCCCGGCCGCGGTCGTGCCGGATCTGTAAGGTGATAGGGGGCGTGTCGCACGTGGCAAAGCTATCGCTCCTCAGCGTGGCAGCTTACGTCAGGAAGCCATGCGTGGCAAACTAGCGCTTCGTCGGCAAAGCCCCGTGTGCGAATGAAGCTCACGGGTGAATGCCGGGAAAACTCCCTTGAATAGAAAAGGAATCGAACATGGCCGATGTATGGAAAAGACTGAAGGATTGGGGCGAGGTGTATCTGGAGCGGCTCGATGATGCCGGCGTCGCCCGAATCGTGATTAATCGCCCGGAGAAACGCAACGCCCTGACGCGCATTATTCTGGAAGGGTTCACCGAATCACTCGATATCGTGCGTGCCGATCAGGAACTGAAGGTGCTGATCAGCAAGGGCGCGGGACCGGTGTACAGCTCGGGTCTCGATTTGCATTTTCTGCGCTCGGTGAGCAATGCCGGTCTGACCGATTGGGACAGGCCCACTTGGAATATCGCGCTCACCGAGCAGATGATCAATTTTCCGCGCATCACCATCGCACAGGTGCACGGTTACTGCCTGGGCGGATCGTTTGGCCTGATGAACGTGCACGACCTGGTATTCGCCGCGGACAACGCCAACATCGGAATGCCGGAAATTCCGCGCGGCAGTTTCGGCCAGATAGCCACCAGCACTTTGTTCCACGCGCAGATTCCGATCAAAAAGGCGGCCTACATTGCGCTGACTGCGCAAAACGTCACCGGCGCCGAGGCCGATCGCATGGGCCTGGTGTCGCTGGCCATTCCTGAGAAAGACCTGGAAGCCACCACCTTGCGTCTGGCGCGCGAGATCGCCTTGCGCCACATGGCACCTCTGCAGCATCACAAGATCGCGGTGCAGATGGGCCGCAACATGTCCTTGATGGATGCCATCCGTCTGGATCAACTGGTGGGCGCGCGCCAGGCGCGGGCCATCGACCCGACCGCGCACGTCGAGGATTACTTGAAGTCGCAAAAGGGCGGACCGAAATTCAGCGAAACGGATTACAAGCGACCGGATGCGTAGTCAAGCGACGCGTGGCGTCGCTTGACTACGCTTGAAAGCTTCAGAACGGGGAAATAGGGGATGCG
>CAMDRY010000017.1 GCA_945906975.1 Bordetella parapertussis
TAACGCTAGTTCCTTCGCCCAATCTGCGGCGTCCAGATTGCTGACCGTTGCATATTCTTCCGGACCAAAATCCAGACCCTGCCAAGACAAATCATCAAAGTCCGGCACCCAACCGATGGCGGTTTCCCGCGCATGGGCTACGCCTTGACAACGCTCAACGACCCAACGAAGCACGCGCATATTTTCACCAAACCCGGGCCAGGCGAACCTCCCGTTCGCATCTTTACGGAACCAGTTAACTTGAAAAATATGGGGAGCATGCTTAACCACCTTACCCATCTTCAGCCAATGCTCGAAATAATCGCCAATGTTGTAACCGCAAAACGCAATCATCGCGAATGGATCTCGACGGACAACCCCGACTTCGCCAACAATGGCGGCCGTTGTCTCAGATCCCATCGTGGCGGCCTTATAGACTCCGTCCTCCCAATTGAAAGCCTCAACAACCAAGGGCGCTGTGTTAGTACGACGGCCGCCAAACAAAAACGCCGCAATAGGTACACCGTCGGGATCATCCCACTTCGGATCAAGCGAAGGGCATTGCGTTGAAGAAACCGTAAACCGTGCATTTGCATGCGCCGCGTTTCTGCCGCATCCCGGTACCCAGGACTGCCCCGTCCAATCGGTAAGAACCGCCGGCGCGACCTCGGTCATTCCCTCCCACCAAACATCACCCTCGGGCGTCTCAGCAACATTAGTGAAAATCGTATTACTCTGAATTGCCTTCATACAATTCGGATTTGATTGCGTACTGGTCCCCGGGGCAACGCCAAAATACCCCGCTTCAGGATTGATAGCGTAAAAATGTCCGTCCTTACCAGGTTTGATCCAGGCAATATCCTCACCGACGGTTTCGACCTTCCAGCCGTCAAAACCTTTAGGCGGTACCAACATCGCAAGATTCGTCTTACCGCAGGCACTTGGAAACGCCGCCGCCACGTAAGCTTTTTTACCTTCAGGACTTGTAATTCCCAAAATCAACATATGTTCCGCCAACCACCCCTCATCGCGCGCCATCACCGACGCAATCCGTAACGCGAGACACTTCTTGCCTAGCAACGCATTGCCACCATAACCCGATCCATACGACCAGATTTCGCGCGTCTCAGGAAAATGAACAATCCATTTTTCTTCCTTGTTTGATGGCCACCTTGCATCCGCCTGCCCCGGGACGAGCGGCATACCCACAGAATGAACACAGGGTACAAAATACCCGTCGGTTCCCAAAACATCGTAAACAGCCTTACCCATCCGGGTCATGACTTTCATGCTTACGACGACATACGGCGAATCCGTAAGCTCAACCCCAATATGCGCGATATGCGACCCGAGCGGCCCCATCGAGAACGGAATCACATAGAGAGTACGGCCACGCATGCAACCGTCGAAAAGTCGGTTCATCGTGCTGCGCATCTCCGCCGGCGCAACCCAATTGTTTGTAGGACCCGCATCGTCCTGCTTTTCACAACTGATAAATGTCCGTTCCTCGACCCGCGCGACGTCCGCCGGGTCAGACAAAGCAAGATAGCTATTGGGCCTCAACGTTGGATTCAGCCGCTTCATCATCCCGCTCTCGACCATCTCAGCGCAAAGACGATCATATTCGGCCTCACTGCCATCACACCAAACAATACGCTCCGGCCTTGTCAGCGCCGCGATTTGCGCTACCCATTCCTTAAGGCGTTGGTGACGCACATACACAGGTGCCGCCAGATCAAAGGCTTGGGGGGTACGGGGTTGGTTCATGGGTCCTCGCTATTGTGGGATATTCAGTCGGTCTAAGCATTGCGGGCTTTACGCGAACGAGCCCCGTTATTGTGGGACGTATTTTACGCCGAAGGGAGCTACGAGGAAATACGACATCACACCTGTCTCAAAGCAATTAAATTTAAAAGGCTAACGCTGCCCAATTCGTCCGGCAAACCGACGCGCCACGCGAAATAGCGGCCCGGTTGTAGTGACGAGAATAATGACACGAGTCACTTGCGCCGCAGTAACCAGCGGTACCCCCAATTGCAATACCTTCGCCGTAATACACATCTCAGCCACGCCCCCGGGTGCCGTTGCCAAAACCATCGTAGGCATGGAAAGGCCTCCTAAATGAGAAAGCAGCCAGGCAAATAGCCCCGACATGAAAATAGCGATCAAAATACTACCGCTGACAACAAGAATAAACCGCGGCGAGCGCCTTAAAAACGCTTGGTCAAATCTCGCCCCCAGTGAACAGCCGATGAGCAACTGAGCCCCATTACTCAGCAAGCCGGGCATCGAAGATAAATGAATCTCGCAGACCGTAAGTGCAATTACTACACCCAATGCACCCAAAAACCAGGGGTTCGGCGCCCGCATCACGCGCATCACCGCCCCACCCACTGCCCCACAAACAAGGAGAATAAATATTCCGGTCGGATCAAATGCTTGCATTGACTGCTGATAAATATCACTCCCATGACCACCCAAAAGGGTCATGGCAACAGGAACCAGAACTACAACGAAAACAATACGCAGCGATTGCGCCACGGCGATGCGATCGGTCTTTGCACCGTAACGCTCCCCCAAATTCGACATCTCCGCCGCGCCACCAGGAACGCTTGCAAAAAAAGCTGTCGTGCGGTCAACTCCGGCGAAACGCCACAGAAAAAAAGCACCGGCATAGGCTAGAACGGTAGCGAACAAGGCCGCGGCTACTAGTAAATACCAGCTTGCCAACACCTCCCGAGCGACGAGCGGCGTAAAATAAAGTCCGAGGGCGCTGCCAATAACGATCTGGCCCAACTCACGCCCTCCCTTGGGAGCGGCGAGATCAATACCGCGGAATTTTAGAATGGCCATCGCGATGAGCGGGCCGATCATCCATGGCAACGGGATATGCAAACCCTGACAAAGCACACCGCCCGCAACGCAGGCGAGCAATGCCTTTAACGGCGCAGAATTCGCTTTCTTCACACCGCGCGACTAGTCTGATGGCGCCATTGCAGTCGCCACCACCTCTCCTCCGACACTGTGCCGCTATCGGCCAAATTCAATTTGGCCATTACTCAACTTTGACATTGGCCTGTTGAACAACTTTGCGCCAACGCTCAATATCTACCTTTATCGTTGCTTGAAACTGCTCGGGCGTCCCGCCCGCGGGAGCAACGCCATCGGATGCAAGCAAGTCGGCGGTATCTTTGGACTTTAGCGCGTCATTGGCCGCAAGATTAAGTTTGCTAATGATGGCCTTGGGCACACCTTTTGGCGCTACTAACCCATGCCATAGAATCACCTCATAACCCGGTACGCCCGCTTCCCCAACGGTGGGGATCTCAGGCGCGGCAGGAATGCGCTTAGCGGTGGTGACGGCCAAAGCGCGTAAGCGACCCGATTTCACGTGCTGCAAAGATGTCGAAACGCTACCGAAAATTAGCTGTACATTGCCCGCAATCGCATCGTTTAGCGCCGGCCCAGTGCCTTTATAAGGAACATGTACGGCCTTAATCTTGGCCATATCAAGAAACAACTCGGATGCCAGGTGCGTGATACTGCCCGATCCGGCGGTGCCATATGAAAACTTATCCGGTTGCATTTTTGCAAGGTCAATAAACTCGCTCAAGGTCTTCGCCGGTACCGACGGATGCACCGCCACAAGAAACGGCCCTTGTGACAGTTGAATAATCGGCGAAATATCGTTAGCCGAATCCCACGACAGCTTGTAAAGACTCGGGTTTACCGTGTAGCTCCCAGCCACGAGCAACAGCGTGTAGCCATCTGCGGGAGCGCGGATCGCCTGCTCACCGCCAAGATTACCGCCGGCGCCAGGTTTGTTCTCAACAATAACCTGCTGGCCAAGTCGCTCAGTCAACTTTTGTGCAATCAGCCTGCCAATCAGATCGCTTCCGCCGCCAGGCGCGAAGGGGACGATAATTCGAATCGGCTTGATCGGATACTGCTGGCTCTGGGCAAGGCCAGAAACAAAAGCGATTAGGACAAAAAGCAGGACACCTATTACATTTTTCATCTTCCTCCTCCCTTGTTTGCCTACGGACCCTCTCTTACAAAACGAGACCCATCGTCTTATCAGTCTACTTGCCGATACAAAAACGGGCAAAGATTTCTCCGAGTAACTCATCGGCAGAAAATTTGCCTGTGATTGACTCCAATTGGGTATGCGCACGCCGCAGTTCTTCCGCAAACAACTCTGGACGGGGAAACTGTCCCTCGGCCGCTTGAAGGCTGGTTTGTGCTGCAAGGAGGGCAGAAACATGTCTTTCCCGGGCGAGAAAAACGTCCTCTTCAAGAACCTCCATACCCGCTACACGCAGCAACGCATCACGCAAGCCCTGAAGACCTTCGGTAGTCTTGGCAGACAACCAAACCTCTGAAAACCCATCAGCTTGTCCGGTGCTCGCCGCGATTCTTTCGATATCTATTTTGTTGAAAACTACAATCCGCGCCAAACGCGGCGGCGCCTGGGTCAAAATCTGTCGCGTTTCTTTTGTAAGGCCTGTCCGAGCATCACAAACCAGAACGATAACATCCGCCTCACCAAATTCTCGCCAACTGCGCTCTATACCCAAACTCTCTACAACATCATTGGTTTCACGTAATCCCGCCGTATCAACGATTTCGAGGCGTACACCCTCCAGATCAATGGTCTCACGGACACTATCGCGGGTCGTACCCGGGATTGGCGAGACTATTGCCAAATCCGACCCAACGAGGCTATTCAACAAGCTTGATTTTCCCACATTAGGTAAGCCTGCCAACACGACCTTTAGCCCCTTGCGCAAGATGCTGCCCTGCCGGGCTTTTGCAAGCAGGCCCGCGACAGCAGCAAGCAACGAAGCTAATTGGGAAAGCACACGCGCACGATCCAGAGAGTCAATTTCTTCTTCCGGAAAATCAAGCATTGCCTCAACCAACATTCGCAAGTCAATAATCCCTCGTGCGAGACTGCTAACTTGCGTCGAGAACTCTCCACTCAGAGACCGCTGCGCGCTGCGCACTGCACGCTCAGACGCCGCTTCAATCAGATCCGCAACAGCTTCAGCTTGCGCCAAATCCATTTTATCGTTGAGAAAAGCACGGCGGGTGAACTCCCCGGGTTCAGCCAAGCGCGCCCCAACTTGCAGGCAACGCCTGAGTAACATTCCAAGCACTACCGGGCCGCCATGGCCTTGTAATTCCAGCACATCCTCACCAGTAAAAGATGCCGGACCCGGAAAATACAGAGCAATACCGTTATCGATTTGACTTGCATCAGCAGCAAGAAAAACACTACGGGTTGCAATGCGTGGGTTGGGCTTTGAGCCCAAAATCGCCGCCATAAGCGGACGCAGATCGTTGCCCGATACTCTTACAACACCAATGCCCCCGCGCCCCGGGGCGGTCGCCACTGCTGCAATGATATCAGCAGCGGCCTTCATCGAATGCGCCTCTCAGCGCTTCGCAACAACGGGTTTTCTAGCACCCTCGACCATACGTGTAATTTGCCATTGCTGCGCGATCGACAGAACGTTGTTGACGAGCCAGTACAACACCAAGCCCGCCGGAAAGAAGAAAAACATCACCCCGAAAACAAACGGCATGATCATCATCACTTTCGCCTGCACGGGATCCGGTGGTGTCGGGTTCAGCTTAGTCTGGAAAACCATCGAGATCATCATGGCAATTGGCAAGACGCCAACCGGCATGTTGATTCCAGGTATGGTAAAAAACCCTGCATCGGGCGCGGCCAGATCGTGAATCCACAACCACGACGCATGGCGCAACTCCACACTGGAGAGCAGCACCCAGTAAAGCGAAATGAACACCGGTATTTGGACGACGATGGGCAGACAACCGCCGAGAGGGTTGATCTTTTCCTGTTTGTACATTTCCATCATCGCCTGATTCAGCTTCATGCGATCGTCACCGTATTGCTCACGCAACTTAGTCAGTCGTGGCGCTACTAGCTTCATCTTTGCCATAGACCGATAGCTCGCGGCGGAAAGCGGATAGAACAGCAACTTAAGTCCGAGTGTCAGTAAAATAATTGCCACCCCCCAGTTGCCAACCAAGCTGTAAAAATGCTGCAACACCCAGAATAGTGGTGCAGCAATAACCGTCAACCAACCATAATCCACGACAAGCTCAAGTCCAGGGGCGATCGACTTGAGTTTGTCTTGGTCATTGGGGCCCGAGTACAAGGGCACAGATATACTGGTGGTCGCACCCGGCGCGAGAATCGGAAGCGGCAAAATTACGCCGACGGCAAAAAGATTGCCATCAAGTTTCCGCATATAGACTTCGCGCTGCTTTTGGCTTGGTACCAACGCCGTCGTGAAGTAATGCTGAATAATTGCCACCCAGCCGTTATCGGGTGTTTTCGGAAATGTCGCTTTCCCTTTTTCGATATCGCTAAACGCTACTTTCAGAAATTTTTCCTGATCCGTGAACGCCGCGGCCCCGGTATATGTCTGCATCATTGCAGAATCGCCCGGAGGCGCATTCCCATCACGCGTAATCTGGAAATAGGCATGACTGGATAACGGCTTGGCACTGCCATTAACAATATCCTGGCGTATTTCTATCAAGTGACTGCCGCGGTGGAAAATATAGGTTTTGATAACCTTGATGCCATCCGGCGTAACTGCTTCAAGCTTTTGCTCAACCGACTCCTGCCCGTCAGCAAGGATAACTTCTTTCGCGCTTGTTGCAAACAGGGTCCTATGATTGGGTAGATTGGGGCCGATCAAACCACTTTGGACGGCGTATTGGTGCTCTGGTGAAAGGAGAATCAGGTTCTTTTTGGGATCAATAATGTCTTTTTGATTCAAAAATTCCAAAAACACCAAATCCCCACCTTGAGAATCAATCTCAGCCGCCAACACATCAGTGCGCACCCGCACCCGTTCGCGTCCTGTCAACGCTGTTATTGGGCTTCCCACAACCACAGCGCCAGGCACCGCGTCGGGACGCGGAGTAGATAGGCCAGTCGAAGGCATCGGCGTTACTGCAGCCGACCCACTTACCCCCGCTACCGGAGCAGGACTTGGAACCGATGATGTCGTGTTCTGAGCGACGACCAGCGTAGCCGGGCGATTTTCCTTTTGCCACGACTCCCACAACATCAGGAGTGAAAAAGAAAACACGAAAAACAGTATCAGTCTCTGGGTATCCATTGCAGAAAGATCTCTTACGGGACGGGGTCATAGCCGCCGGGGTTCCAGGGATGGCATCGTGAAATTCGGCGGATAGCCAACCAACCGCCCCTCATCAAGCCATGACGTACGATCGCCTCCTCGGCAAAGGCCGAACAGGATGGCGCAAATCTGCAACGATCTCCCAGCATCGGGCTGATCGCATATCGATAAGCGCGCATAACAAACACCAAAGCCTTAGTTAACATCGGCGACGCAGAACAGGGAGTCGACATCTCTAGGTACGTCATCGCGCGAAAGCGGCGCACGCGTAAGTCGAACTAACCAATCATGGCCGGCGATCTGTCCCTGTGCCAGTCGAAACCGTTCCCGTACGATTCGTTTAACGCGATTCCGATCCACGGCACGGCTTAAAAGGCGCTTGGGCACAACCATTCCTAGCCGTGAATAAGGCTGTCCATTACCACATCTATACACTAGGAAAAAACGTGATCGAGCAACAGGCTTGTTACGAAACGACGCGGCTACGCGGGCTTCGTTTAGCCGCCGACTCTTCGGATAGGATAACCGCTCGTTCAAACAGCCAGACTGGCCCGGCCTTTAGCGCGACGAGCGCGAATAACTGCTCGACCGCTTTTGGTTTTCATGCGAACAAGAAAACCATGGGTGCGCTTGCGGCGTACAACGGATGGTTGGTAAGTGCGTTTCATGATTCTGCTTTCTTGCCTTAATTGAACCCGTTATTAGACGGGTTCAGGTGGGGTGGCGTCAAGGTTAATTTTTACCCTTGCCTGTGGATAACTCACCTTTTAGGGAGTAAAATTCAGCTCTCTTTTCACGCTGTGTCCACAGTATTGCCTTGCCTAAAAATGACTGACAGCTTCTGGTCTTCCTGTGCAAACCAGCTTGAAAAAGAGCTGCCTAATCAGCAATTTAACACTTGGGTTCGGCCACTTCGTATGGGTGTGGCAGACCACACGACGGGACAGCTTACGCTACTGGCCCCAAATCGCTATGTGTTGCAGTGGATTAACGAGCGCGTCGCATCAAGAATTGAACATTTGGCGGGCGAGTTTTTTGGCACCCCGATGCGCCTATCAATGACACTGACCGCGACAGAGGAACCCAGCGCAAACAGCCCCGAGCCAAAAACACGACACGACCCAACGCCATCGAAAACATCATATTCAAAGGTATTGCAGGCCAAACCCGTCGTCGACCGATCCAGCCTCATAACAGATTTCACTTTTGAAAATTTTGTCCCTGGGAAAGCCAACCAACTTGCTCGTGCCGCAGCAATGCAGGTCGCGGACAACCCAGGCACGTCTTACAACCCCCTTTTCATCTATGGCGGTGTAGGGCTGGGAAAAACGCACCTTATGCACGCCGTAGGAAACCACATCAGCGCCCGTTTCCCAGGGTCAAAGGTTCGGTACCTTCACGCAGCCCAATATATATCCGATGTTGTAAAAGCCTATCAGCAAAAGTCTTTCGATGAGTTTAAACGCTATTACCACGCGCTTGACGCGTTGCTGATCGACGACATCCAATTCTTTACGGGTAAAGATCGGACGCAGGAAGAGTTTTTCTATGCGTTCAACGCTTTGATCGAGACTCGCAAACAAGTAATCATTACTTGTGACACCTATCCCAGGGACATTGCCGGGCTGGGCGAACGCCTAAAATCACGTTTTTCTTGGGGGCTTACTGTCGCTATAGAACCCCCTGAACAAGAAATGCGCGTTGCCATCATTTTAAAAAAGGCTGAAGCAGTCGGCCTCAAATTACCTGAGGAAGTCGCCTTTTTTGTAGCTAAACACATTCGATCAAACGTACGTGAATTGGAAGGCGCTTTGAAAAGCGTGATTGCCTTCTCACGATTCACCGGCAAAGATATAACACTAGATTTGGCAAAGGAAGCGCTAAAGGATTTACTTTCCTTGCAACACCGGCAAATTTCAATTGAAAACATTCAAAAAACCGTTGCCGATTATTACAAACTTAAAATGTCAGATATGCACTCCAAGAAAAGGAGTCGAAATATTGCACGGCCCAGGCAAGTAGCAATGGCCCTTGCGAAGGAGCTAACGTCAATGAGTTTTCCAGAAATTGGCGAAGCTTTTGGAAATCGCGATCACACGACTGTATTACATGCGTGCCGTACGATTGCGTCTTTGAGGGAAAAAGACACCATGATGAATCGCGATTTTCATGTTTTGGAGCAGGTATTAAAAGGCTAAGTAACTGTGGGTGCTTTGTGGATAAACCGTTTATGCACGAAAGTGTGCGTTTTTTCTCCCCGGTTATACATACGCTAACCGATGGATGTGCACATAGCTTATGGCGAGTAACTGCTTAAACGTATTGAATATTTAGTTGTTTTCCCGAAAAAGCGTGCCCTTCATTATCATTACCAGGGGTATTCAAAGATATGAATCTAATAAAGACAACTAGAGAAAACTTACTAAAACCCTTACAGGCTGTCTCGGGAATTATAGAACGTAGACATACCCTGCCAATTCTGTCCAACGTACTTTTGTCGAGAAAAAAAGGCGTTCTTGCTTTTGTCGCTACCGACATAGAAATAGAAGTATCTGCCGATATGCCAAGTGAAGGCGAGGACAAAGCCGTTACCGTTGGCGCCAGAAAACTTTTAGATATCTTGCGTGCCCTACCCGATCAAGCAGAGGTCGTGTTGTCGCTCGCGGAAAAAAGAATGCAAGTAAAAGCAGGTAAAAGCAGATTTAATCTGCAGACCTTGCCCCCTGAGGACTTTCCGCGCATGCCGACTGGAGAGGTTTCTTCTAATTTTTCGATAGCCCAGAAAACGCTAAAACATTTAGTCGGTCTGGTTCTTTATTCAATGGCCCAGCAGGATATCCGTTATTACCTCAATGGACTTCTTTTAGTTATTGATGAAGAGGGGTTGAAGGTAGTAGCCACAGATGGTCATCGGCTCGCCTATGCGTCCAGTGCTCAACCGGGCCCCGCATCAACCAAGCAAGAGGTCATTTTGCCCCGAAAGACCGTCCTCGAATTAGCGCGATTGCTTGAAGACGGTGACGCCCCTGTCGACGTGGCAATAGGGGCTGGGCAGGTTTGTTTTTCCTTTAACGGCATAGTGATCCAATCAAAGCTTGTAGATGGAAAATTTCCCGACTACACAAGGGTAATTCCCAAAAATCACCCGAAAAAAATCACGCTTAAAAGAACTGTTTTGCAGGCCGCTTTGCAGCGAGCATCGATTTTAACCAGCGATAAGTTCAAAGGTGTTCGTTGGATTTTGGCGGAAGGAAGTTTGAAGATCAGTTGTAGTAATAACGAACAGGAAGAAGCACAAGAGGAACTCGATGTGGACTACAAAGGTGAAGTACTCGATATAGGTTTCAATGTGCAATATCTCGTGGATGTTTTAAATAACCTGGAAGTTGAAGAAATTGATTGTGCGCTAGGCGATGCAAATTCAAGCGCGTTAATAACAAAATCAGGCCAAGAAGATTTTAAATATGTCGTTATGCCGATGCGTATCTGAAATACCCCATAACAAAAAATCAGGAAAGCAATGAGCGAAGCCAGTAGTAATGTAACCAAAGCATACGACTCCGACAGTATCAAGATTCTCAAGGGTCTTGACGCTGTACGTAAGCGTCCAGGCATGTATATCGGGGATACTACCGATGGTACGGGACTGCACCACATGGTTTTTGAAGTCGTCGATAACGCGATTGATGAGGCTTTAGCCGGACACTGTGACGAAATAACGGTGACGATACATGGCGATAACGCAATCAGCGTAACGGATAATGGCCGTGGGATTCCGACGGGGATAAAAGACGACGACGAATTTAAACGCTCTGCCGCCGAAATTGTGATGACAGAACTACACGCTGGAGGAAAATTTGATGATAACTCCTACAAAATTTCTGGAGGGCTGCATGGTGTCGGCGTGTCGGTGGTTAATGCGCTTTCCGACTGGTTGCGACTGACCATAAAACGTGACGGGCAAACTAACTTTATTGAATTTCGGCGTGGGGTCGCGGTAGAGCCCTTAAAAATAATAGGTAAAAGTGAACGAAAAGGGACGGAAGTTCATTTTATGGCGAGCACTGAAACTTTCGGTGTAATTGAGTTTCATTACGACATCATCGCCAAGCGCTTGCGTGAACTATCTTTTCTTAATAATGGCGTAAAAATATTACTTGTTGATCAAAGAAACGGAAAAGAGGAAAGCTTTGAACACTCCGGTGGTGTAAAGGGTTTCGTTGAGTATATTAATCGCGCAAAGTCAGTGTTGCACAACACCGCATTTCACGCGATTGGTCAGAAAGACGGAATTACCGTAGAGGTGGCAATGCAGTGGAACGATTCCTACCAGGAGCAGGTACTGTGCTTTACCAATAATATTCCGCAGCGTGATGGAGGATCGCACCTGACGGGTTTGCGTATGGCGATGACACGCACACTTAATAACTACATAGATAGCAGCGAAGTAGCAAAAAAAGCGAAAGTTGACACCACTGGCGACGACATGCGCGAGGGACTCTCCTGCGTGCTATCGGTTAAGGTCCCGGAACCCAAATTTTCTTCGCAGACAAAAGATAAACTTGTTTCTTCCGAGGTTCAGCCGGTTGTTCAGGAGATCGTCTCACAGAAACTCGCGGAATTCCTGCTTGAACGCCCAAACGATGCCAAGATCATTTGCGGCAAGATTGTGGATGCCGCAAGAGCCCGAGAGGCGGCCCGAAAAGCGCGGGAAATGACGCGCAGAAAAGGCGTTCTTGATGGAATGGGTTTGCCTGGAAAACTTGCTGATTGTCAGGAAAAAGATCCGACGCTTTGTGAGCTTTATCTTGTCGAGGGTGACTCTGCAGGAGGGTCTGCTAAACAAGGCCGAGACAGGAAGTTTCAAGCTATCTTGCCCTTGAAGGGAAAGATTCTCAACGTCGAAAAAGCGCGCTTCGATAAACTAATCGCGTTTGCGGAAATCGCAACGCTTATAACGGCGCTAGGTACGGGGATAAAAGACGACTATAACCTCGGAAAGTTACGCTATCACCGAATCATTATAATGACCGATGCCGATGTAGACGGCGCGCACATTCGAACCCTGCTGCTTACTTTCTTTTATCGTCAGATGCCCGATTTGGTTGAAAAAGGCCATATTTACATAGCGCAACCACCCCTTTATAAGGTGAAACTGGGCAAAGAGGAACGCTATCTTAAGGATGACCATGAACGCGACCAGTTCATGCTGCGACAGGCCTTAGTAGGTGCTTCGCTAGTACCGAGTTTGGATGCAAAGGCGATTGAGGGAGAGGCTTTAGAGCAGTTGGCACGTTCATATTTGTTGGCGGAGGCAGTGGTGAATCGCCTGGCGAGAATGATCGATGCTGATGTCCTGCATGTGCTTATGCGGGGTGTGAAGGTCGATTTGTCGAATCAGGAGAACGCGGTCGCCTCGGCTTTACGTATAAAACAAGCGCTGGGTAGCAGTGACATTACTGTGCGTGCCCAATTTGACCAAAAACACGAACGACAAAAAATAGTATTAGAGCGGAATCATCACGGAAATCTTCGTAGTTCTGCGATTGATGAGGACTTCCTGGTTTCTGGGGATTATCGGCAAATCGAGAACACGGCGAAGATGCTAGAAGGTCTTGTTGGTGAGGGGGCTGTGATTAAGCGCGGCGAGAAGCAGCAAGCCGTACCTGAGTTTCAGCAAGCCATGCGCTGGTTGTTAGCCGAGGTCGAACGCAGCGCCACCATTCAGCGTTACAAAGGGCTTGGTGAAATGAATCCCAGCCAACTATGGGAAACAACCATGGATCCCACCGTTCGTCGCTTGATGAGGGTTCAGATCGACGATGGCATTGCCGCCGATGAAATATTTACGAAACTGATGGGCGATGAAGTGGAGCCACGACGCGCGTTTATTGAGCAAAATGCCTTGGTCGCGAGACTGGATGTGTAATCGTCGTATAAACTGATTTACGCGACGCGCGGTACGTTCTTGTCAATCAGGCTGTTTTGCGCTTTGTAGGAGTACGCGCCGATTTCTTTTTTGCGGCGGATTTTGCTTTTTTTGCCGGCTGCGCGTCCCCGACAACCTCGGTTTTGGGTGCGGCGACTACTTTAGGTTTTTTATCCTGGAATTTGAATACCACTTTCCCGGACGGATCGCGCACAAGAAACGCAGAGAATTTTCTTCGATTCTTGTTGGAAATAAAATCGGTCAATAAATCCGTCGAACCGGTAGTCAGAAGTTTTTTCATTTGCTCCAAGCCGACCGTTTGCTGCAGAATTATTTTTCCTGACCGGAAGTCACAATTTTTGCTTGGTCCGACACTTTTTTCACAGGTGTAAGCCATCGGTAATTCGAATACCCGGTTATTGCACTTTGGACAGTCACCTAAGGGTTCGAGGCCAGAAAAATCAACCTCTTCACCGTCAGCGCCGTCGGATCCGAAATCAAACTCTGCTTTAAATTCGGGCGACAGTTTCATCGCGGCAGCAAACGGTCGGCCCAGACGGCTGCGAAAGCCTTGTAGCGGGCCGACAGCTTTGGTAGTGATGAGGGTTTCGATTTCCTCGGGAGCAAATTCGCGACTGGACATCACTTTCCAAATGGTGAAATCGCATTTTTGACATTGAAATTTGCGGTAGTTTTCGACAACTTTTCCACTACATTTCGGGCAAGGCGCATCAAGCGTAAGAAAAGCATCTTCAGGGATGTTGCCGCCCTTGATGCGTTCGACCATGTCTCGCGCCGTTTCGACGATGTGACTCATGAACTCGGTGCGATCCAGCTTGCCCTGCTCGATCTGCCGCAGTTTGAATTCCCAATCCCCCGTAAGCTCCGGCGACGCCAGCTCGGTAACACCAAGATGTCCCAAGGCAAATAAAAGCGAGAACGCCTTTGGCGAGGGCACGAGTTCTCGGCCATTGCGATGCACGTAGTCTTCGTAAATCAGACCTTCGATAATGGAGGCGCGCGTCGCGGGCGTACCGAGGCCCTTCTCACTCATCGCCTCACGTAACTCTTCATCTTCGATCAGTTTTCCAGCCCCCTCCATTGCCGAGAGCAGGGTAGCCTCACTAAATCGCGCCGGAGGCTTTGTTTGTGTCGCCAGGATATCAACGGCGATAGCGGATACCTTTTTATCGGGCACAGCAGCGAGTGTCGGTGCTTCTCCGGTCTCCGCTTCTTTGCCGTAAATTGCCAACCAACCGGCGGCGACCATTACGCGCCCCTCACTACGAAACGGCTCACCCGCGACCCGGGTGATACGCGTAGTGACAAGAAACTCGGCTGACGGAAAAAACACCGAGAGGAAGCGTTTGACGACGAGATCGTAGAGTTTTGTTTCAATTTCCGATAGTGCTTTTGGCGCCTGCAATGTGGGAATGATCGCGTGGTGATCGGAAATCTTGGCGTTGTTAAAAATTCGCTTATTGGGTTTTACCCATTTGCCTTTGATGATCTCCTTGGCAAAAGGCGCATAGCTGCCGGCTGAGAGCATTTTCATCGTGCCCATCACCGTCGGTATGTAATCCTCGGGCAAAGCTTTGGAGTCCGTTCTTGGATAGGTGAGGACTTTGTGCTTTTCATACAGAGCTTGCGCTATGGATAGCGTGGTTTTTGCGGAAAAGCCAAACCGACCGTTCGCCTCCCGCTGCAGGCTGGTGAGGTCGAAAAGCGCCGGTGCTGCCTGTGTTGTGGGCTTACTCTCTTCTTCGACCACCCCGGGTTGGCCATCACACTTATCGCGGAGCGCTTCGGCTTTCTTTGCCTCCCATAGTCGCTCGGACCGTAACTCCGCGTTGTCCGTCTTGGACCCGCGGTCAAAGGACTCATCGAACCAGCGGCCTTTGTACTCACCGCCCTTCCCGGCAAATGTAGCGTGCACTTCCCAATAGTCATGGGCTACGAAACTGCGAATCCGCTGCTCGCGTTCAACCAGGACAGCAAGCGTGGGTGTTTGCACCCGACCGACGGTTGTTTTGTAAAACCCCCCCTCCTTGGAGTTGAAGGCCGTCATTGCGCGTGTGCCGTTAATTCCGATGAGCCAATCCGATTCTGAGCGACATACTGCGGCGTCAGCCAGGGGGATCATGTCCTTGTCCTCGCGTAATGCGTCAAAACCGTCACAGATCGAAGCTTGAGTCATGGACTGCAGCCAGAGGCGTTCGATGGGTTTTTTAACGCTCGCGTGCTGGATGATGTAACGGAAAATCAGCTCGCCTTCGCGACCGGCGTCGCATGCGTTTATGATTCCGCTTACGTCTTTGCGCTTCAGCAGTTTGACGAGAACTTTGAGCCGATCCTCGGAGCGCTCAATCGGCTTCAGGTCGAAGTGGGGCGGGATCACAGGCAGATTTGCAAAAGACCACTTGCCGCGCTTTACCTCGTGTCCCTCGGGCGGAACAAGCTCAAGCAGATGACCAACAGCGGAGGACAGGACGTAATCGTCGCTCTCGTAATAGTCGCCGTGGCGCGTGAATCCGCCAAGTGCTTTTGAAATATCGCCGGCAACCGAGGGCTTCTCGGCAATGATGAGCTTTTTACCCATATAGTCTATGCACGCAATGGACTGTTGTGGTGTTGCTGGAAAGGAGGCGCTGACCCAACAGGGGGCAGAACGCTAAAAGCGCAGCATAATAAGAGCCGCCTGCGCCAAAATGCAAGCAAAATGCTTTAACGGTCCGATTTTCTCGCCGTTGCTACCACGATGACTCAATGCACCTGACGCTGCGAACCATCTGGAAGAAGTTCGTCCAGAATGAGCGTGTCGACGTTTCCGTGTTGAGTCCAGAGCACCATGAGTACGATGACCCTAAGCTTGTCCAAACCCACAGACTCGTCTGTTACAGCCATCGCACGCTCGATGATGATTTCCCGCAGTATTGGTGTGAGTACCCCAGCACTTTCCAGAAAAGCAATAAAGCCGCGGCTTTCAGCAGAAAGCTTGACGAACTCTTTGGGCGCGTAACCGCGAAACGCATCCGAGAGGTCTATTGCTTCAGGCAAAGCGGCCTGAGGAACATCAGTGAGGCTTTTCAGCCAGTCAAGTGCATCGTGCACATCCTCGTTCTCGAAACCTGCGGCTGTCAGTTTTCTCTGAAGAGAGCCGTGATCCGGCGTCAGATCGGCCTGATAGTAGTTTTCGAATAAATAGACGAGGACTTCGTACATGTTGAACGGTGGATCTCAGGCCTTAGGATAGTCGTTGAAAGCGTCCTCCGGGAAGGCTGGCTATTTTTCCCTCAAGCTCCAGATTTAATAGCATCGCCGATACAGCGTCCACCGTCAAGCGCGAACGGCTTACCAGTGCATCCAGGGTACAAATGTCGTACCCCATATGTAGTAGTAGTTCATTATCCACCCCCGATTGTTTGGGGGTACTCCCACGCTTGGTCGGTGCTTCCGCGCCTAACTCCTCGAGCACGTCGGCCGCGCTCTCAACAAGCTTGGCACCCTGCTTTATGAGCAAGTGGCATCCACGTGAAAGCGGCGAGTGGATAGAGCCAGGTATTGCGAAAACCTCCCTCCCCTGTTCGCCAGCCTGCCTGGCGGTGATGAGAGAGCCGCTGGATACGGCGGCTTCAACGACGAGGCAGCCGCGCGCCAGACCGGAAATCAAACGGTTGCGTCGGGGAAAATTTGCCGCGACGGGCGGCGTTCCAATGGGAAATTCGGAAACTAACAAGCCCCTGTTTGCGATTTCCTCACCAAGCTTGCGGTTGGAGGCTGGGTAGAGGGAGTCTGCACCCGTGCCCAAGACTGCGATCGTGGAGCCCGATCCGCTAAGACCGCCGCGATGTGCTGCTGCGTCAACGCCGAGCGCCAATCCGCTGATGATTGTGAGTCCAGCGTCGCTGAAAGCACGGGCAAAACCCTCGGCATTGGCTAGGCCTTGAGGGGAGGCGTTTCGGCTGCCGACGATCGCGAGTCCGTTTTTTTCCAGCAACGCGGTTTGGCCACGTAAGTAAAGCAATGGGGGAGGATCGGCTATTTCAAGCAACAACGGCGGATAGGCCTGGTCTGCTAGCGTGAGTATTGTGTTGCCGTCGTGCCCCGCCCAATCCAGCGTAGCGGCTATCTGTGCCTCGCGCGTCTCTTGAAGAATCTGTAGCGCCATCCCCTTAGGGACAATCCGGGAAAGGTTCGCATGACTGGCCCCCAGTATTTGATCGGGAAGACCAAAGACCGAAAGAAGCTTACGAAACGTAGCCGGCCCAAGTCCGTCAATCAGACTTAGCCGAATCCAGGCGGCAAGTCCGGGATCAGGCCTCATTGCGGCAAGTCAGGGCTTTTGTACTACGTCGTTGGTCGTAACCGACCGCGAGCTTTCCATGACCAGTGCATAGGATACCCGGTCGAATGTACGGAAAATAAACACTAATCCGTAACGCTCATCAGGAAGCTTGATGGCATTTTCTGGACGCGCACTCCCGACCGCTGTTTTGTCCTCTACGGTACTACCCAAGCGATATAGCGCCAGGACATGCCCGTTTTCAATGCCGTCCCGTGCTCCGCGGTTCAGTGTGACGATGGAGTTGCGCCCGGCCTCACGTAGCCCCCCGAATACGGAAAGGACGCGACCGCTCAGGGCATTTTGGGGGGCGTGAGGAAGATAGTTGTTAGCTTGGGGGGCGCCAACTGGAACGAGCCGGTCTCCCCGGCCTATTTCTTGCCGCGCCGAAATTATCCGTATCGAGGCGGGATCGCCTGTTTTTTCGACGGTTCCTGTCCCGAGAAAGATCGCTTCGTAGCCGAGCGTCTTCTTGCTTTCTGGATCAATCAACGCTTTACCCGGGCGGTAAAGTTGCCACGTCGTAACTTTGCTGTCTCCAAGTCCGCTGACATAGGCGAGACTGCCTGCGCCGATATTGACCCGTCCGTCCTCGGTGGCGACAACTCTGGGGGCTCTATCGAGGCCATCTTGTTCGATGACTAGAGGCTGTGCTAAAAACGGCTCGATAATTGAAGAGGGGATGGACGGAATGGCCGCGCTGGTGGATTCGCTTCGGATGCGCGGAGACAGTTTGACTGTGTCCGACAACAGTTTTAAACGTGCTTCACCGGCAGATCGGTCAAGTAAAATCACGTTGCCGGGATAAATCCGATTTGGATTCTTTATCTCATCTCGGTTAAGTTTCCAGATTTCAGCCCAACGCCAAGGTTCCTTGAGGAATTTTCCCGAAATGGCCCAAAGGGTATCGCCCTTTTCTACAATGTAGCGATCCGGGGCGTTTTCCTGAATTTGCGGTGTGGCGGCTTGCTGGGCAAACGCCGGCAGGCTGAGCGCGAATAACAACGCAGCTATGGTCGAGCGCGGCATAATTGACTTGTGCATTGGAATTTTGACCCCCATTCTCGCATCGACGGAGGCCAATTCACGTGAATTTGCGCACATCGATTAAGAATTGATGGCACGGCCACGTTTATTAAACTCCGAAGGCTGGCTGGTAATATCTTAAAGATTAGGTAAAATTTAGCACCTAATCTATTCAATCAGCAAGTTTTTATGCTTTTAGAGATTTTACGTTACCCCGATTCCCGCCTGCAAACGATTGCCAAGCCGGTTAGGCAGGTAGATGAGGCAATTCGTAACCTGGTCAGCCATATGGCGGAGACCATGTATTCCGCACCTGGTGTTGGTCTCGCCGCGACCCAGGTTAATGTGCACAAACAGGTTATCGTGATTGATATATCGGAAACACGAGATAGCCTACTCACACTGATTAACCCGGAGATTATTGCAAACTCAGGTTTGCAGGTTTATGAAGAAGGTTGTCTTTCTGTGCCTGGGTTTTATGATGAGGTTGAGCGCGCGGAGCAAGTTACTGTTCGGGCGTTGGGGCGGGATGGAAAGCCGTTTTCTCTTGAGGCAAGGGGCTTTCTTGCGGTTTGTGTGCAACATGAGATAGACCATCTCAAGGGTAAGGTGTTTGTAGAGTATCTGTCGCGGCTGAAACAGACGCGCATTCGCGCCAAGCTGGAAAAGCAGCAGCAGCGGAAAACGACGGCCTGACCCGGGTCGGACCCCCCATGAGGCTTGTCTTTGCTGGTACGCCGCAATTCGCGGCATCTGCGCTGACCGCGCTGATATCGGTTGGACACCAAGTTTCGTTAGTGCTTACTCAGCCGGATCGGCCTAGTGGACGGGGATTAAAAGAAAAACAAAGCGCTGTTAAAGTAGTGGCGCTGGAGCATGGCCTACCGCTGTTCCAGCCGCTAAGCTTGAAAGTCCCTGGAGCCTGTGCCCGGGTCATAGCGGCTGCGCCAGAGGTGATTGTTGTGGTGGCATACGGACTCATTCTTCCGCAGCCCGTGCTTGATATTGCGCCGCAGGGGGCACTGAATATTCACGCGTCCTTGTTGCCACGTTGGCGTGGCGCTGCCCCGGTGCAACGTGCCATTCTGGCCGGAGACAGGGAAACCGGTGTTTGCATCATGCAAATGGATGCGGGTCTTGATACCGGTCCGGTGCTGAAACGCCGAAATGTTGTGATTAGCGCTGACGATACCTCCGGGAGCTTGCTTGAAAAGCTTACGGAGGTGGGCGCACAGCTAATTGTTGATTCCCTGGATGAGCTTCGTGCCACTAGTCTGGGGGGGGCGGTGACGTGGATTGCGCAGCCGCAACCTGCCGCGGGTGTCACTTACGCGGCAAAAATAGAAAAACGCGAGTCACCTATAAATTGGAATGAACCCGCGATCTTGATTGAACGTAAAGTGCGGGCATTCAGCCCCTCCCCTGGAACTGTGACGCGGCTCAATGGCGTTGAATTCAAGATCTGGCAGGCAAGGCTCTGCGATGGAACCGGGCTGCCCGGCGAGGTGCTGGCTTTTGCGGATGGAGTCTTGCGTGTCGCTTGTGGGCAAGGCGCGCTGCAACTGCTTGAATTGCAGCGGGCCGGGGGCAGGCGGCTGCACGCCCGTGAATTCTCCCTAGGTATTCCGGTGCGCGCCGGAGACCGCTGTGAGTTACCGACGATCGGGTCATAGCGCAGGAATTCCCCAATCATCGTTTTCGCTCGCGTAAGGCCCTCAACAGGGGCGGCCAAGCAGATAGAATGGGCGCGCCATGACCACGACACCTCCCTTTGCACACTCGTTAGCCCAATCCATGGGATTGTCTGCCACCGTTGTAGCGGCCGTTGTAGCGGGGGAGAGTCTGGGAAAAGCACTTTCGCGCATATTGAGCCGGTCCCCTTACGGCGATGGATTGAAAGCCGCAACGCGCGATCTTTCTTATCGCACGCTTCGCGAGCACGGTATCAATGACGCGCTCCTCGACGCCTTATTGCACAAGCCTCTCGCTATTCCCGAGTTGCGAGCGCTTTTATTAGTGGCCCTGAATGAATTGCGC